>JAGQRE010000043.1 GCA_020425695.1 Planctomycetota bacterium | reverse complement strand
TCAAGCTGCCACCAGTCAAGAAGCCCGGCGATAAATAGACCTTCGCAGCCACCGACTCCCGCACTTGCCGGCAAGTAAGTCCACGTATGCTTGCCTCATAGCTAAAGTGTAGTTGGAGGAAATCATGGGCGTAAAACTGCTGGGCGTATGCGGGAGTACCCGCGCCGGAAGCCGCACGAAAATTCTGGTTGAGACCGTGCTGGCGGCGGCGTCAGAAAGCGGCGCGGAAACACAGTTGCTTGACCTTCGCGAAGTGCCGCTCCCGATTTTTGAAACGCGTCGTGAAGATGTATGGGAACTGCCGCCCGTCAAACAGATCGTTGACTTGGCGGAATGGGCGGACGCGTTTGTGCTCGGCACGCCTGAGTACCACGGCGGCATCTCCGGTGCGCTCAAAAACTGGCTTGATTACCTGTACGACGAGCTCGCCGGCAAACTGTGCGGCGTAGTCTCAGCCAGCGGCGGGGGTGGTGGTATCACCAGCATCCTCGCGACGAAGCAGAGCTTCGCCTACTGCCATGGTTTCAACCTGCCGTTTCACGCGGGCGCACGCGGCGGCGACTTTGAGGCTGACAAGCTCGTAAACCAGAAAGTGTACGACCGGCTGGTGCGTCTCGGCCACGACGTCGTTCGCTATGCCCCGGTTTTGCGCCGGGCCTTCGAGGACGCCCGCGCCCTTGGGCAGGACGACCCGCGCTCCGGTTTCGCCGGGTTCCACGCCTGAACACCATGCGCCGTCGTCACTAGACTCAGTACTGACCAGCCATTTCTTCGGCTCACCGCCGAGCATCGCCAGCCCCGGATCGCGCAGCCCCAGCACGAGCGCATACGCCGGGTTGATGATTTCATCCTCACCCATGTAGGGCGATCCCATATGCGGGGTTGAGTAACGCAGCCCGTAGCCAGGCTCCCATGCGTTCATGAAACGCCAGCGCCACTGCGGCATGACTTTCTCAAAACGTTTTGCATCGGTCACAGCCAGCGAGATCAGCCCGAGTGCTGCACCGGGCTCGCCGTACGCGTGGCTGTTCAGCATGCAGAAGTGCCGCTCTTCCATGAAGTTGACCAAGGCCTTCTGCATGTCTTTGCGATCATCACGCAGGTTCAGCGACAACGCCGTCAGCCCGCTTCGCGACCAGAACTCGTCTTTATCTTTGTAGCTGGCGTTGTACCCCATGCCGCCGTGGCCGCCGTCTTTGGGATCCGACCAACTGTGGATCACGTACTTCTCTATGTGCTCCCAGATGCGGGACTCCACCTTGCACTTCCGCGCCAATGCGTCGAACACCAGCAGGTGCGCGGCCGGGGCCATCAGCGCTTTGTCGTCGTAAGGCAGACCGTCCGGGCCGTGGCCGAACGCCTGCATCCCCCACTTGCATTCGTGAGTCGTTGTGGGCAGCCATTCGCAGGCGGCTTTGATCCAGTCAAGGATTTCTGACTTGCCGGTCGCAAGGTAATACTCGCAAAACAGAATGCCTTGGAATGCCAGCGGCCAGTACGTAAAGCCGCCGATTTTTGTGGGGTCAGGGTTGCGCGTCAGCAGCGCGTTTACGCTCTTGTCGATGGCGGACTTGTACTTCAGGTCGCGCGTCGCCATCAACGCAAGAGTAGCGATCGTCGTGTTGACCTCGACCTGGCCGGGCCATGTGCCGTCGCCTTTCTGGTGCTTAACCGTCCAGTCCAGTACATCGCCGTACAGGCTTTCCGTGACGTCGTCTTCGAACGGGAAGGACTCGCCAAACGCGCCCGGCAGTCGCAGCTTGAATTCGAGTTCATGCAGCCCATCGGCGCGAAGTACGGTGAGCGTGACTCTTCCTTTGTCTTTCTTGCGCTCAAACGCGTCCAACACGGCACGCCCGCAAAGAGCCTCGTGGCTGCGCTCAAACCACTCGAGTGTCGGCGAGATATCGGCTTCCCATAGCGGCAGGTCATTCACGGCGACCACGAGATCTCCGACCTGCAACTTGCCCTGAGCCGCAGGGCTGTCACTGCGCACATTGAGTACGGAGAACGCGGTGTTCAGATGTTCCGTGAGACCATCAAAACCCATTGCCCCTGCGCCAATGAGATCCGGGCCAAGCACGCCGTTGGGCTTACCGACCAGTTTGCGTGTCGGCTGTTCGTGAAAGCGCTCAAGGCGCAAGTTGTCGACAATGATCGCGCGCTTGCCGTCAACTCCGAACTCTGCGT
This sequence comes from Planctomycetota bacterium, assembly GCA_020425695.1. Classification (GTDB taxonomy): domain Bacteria; phylum Planctomycetota; class UBA8742; order UBA2392; family UBA2392; genus JACKID01. The sequence goes on along the minus strand of JAGQRE010000043.1, from coordinate 25,189 downwards.
AGGCGCTATTGCCTGCAAGTTCCCCAAAGGTCGTCGCGTCAATGCGCGTCCAGATTCGTCGATAGTCAGAGTAAGCAGATTCGGTGTTGCCACCCTTGGGCGCAACGTGCTCAATGCGCAGCGTTGATTCGCCGAGTGTCGCCTTGCCTTCGGCGTCCAGAACGCGCAGCGTCAGCTTGGCCTTGCCGGTGCTTTCAAGCCCAAGCACATCGAGTGACACCACGCCGTACCAGCCTGTTGCCGCCAGCTCGGTCTCTGGCAACGCTGGGAAACTCAGCTTCGTGCGTTGGACGCCGTCGGGCATAACCAGCAAAGCGCCTTGCCAGGGCTCCGGCGCGAGCCAGCGTTTGCTTGAACTCTGGGCGCCTTCGATTCGCTGAAAGCCGTCGCCTTGCCAGTCGCTCAGATGTTCGGAGTTGTCGGGTTTGGAGAAGTCACCGTTGATGACCTTCAGGCGCTCAGCTTGCAGCACGCCCGCACACAAACAACAGAGCACAATGAGCCAGCGTTTCATATTGATCTCCGAATCACCCCACACCACCGGAAATCAGTCTGCGTTCTGACGTGCCCAGTCACTACCACGAATCCCCATGAACTGACTTACTACTCGTCCGGGTAAACGTCCGCGTACCAGAACCCGTCGCGCTGGAAACGCTGCCCCGGCTGCACTGACAGTTGGCGGTGAAACATCGGACCGGCAAACGCGAAGCTATGAAACTCGCCGTTCTCACCACAATGGTCAACGCCTTCAGGCAGCTTGTCGAGAAAGTGCTGGTCGAACTCCTGCCCGACAAACGACGGGTCCAACTTTCTGCCGTCCACGGAAACCGTGTACGCCTTCACCCCTGACGCAATCATCTCTTTCGCAAGCTGGTTCGTGTCCAGTTGCCAGTTCGGAAACATTGCTTCGAGACCTGTCCCGGTCAGATTCTGCTCGCGGTATTTCCGAACGTCTTCAAGGAACAGATCACCGAACGCGATGTGGGTGATGCCTTCGTCTCTAAGTTTGTCCGTCACGCGTGTCATGATTGCCGAGTACTCGGTGTTGGGGCACGGGTTCGGCAGGTCGATTTCGCGTACGGGAAGCCCCGCCGCGCTCGCCTGCGCGCGTAACAACTTCCGCGTAATCGTCGTCATGTTTACGAAGTCGAATTTGCTGTCGAATGTCGTCAGCAGATTCACCACTTCGACGTCCGGGTCCTCACGCAGCAGCTTAAGCGCCCAGGCGCAGTCCTTTCCGCCGCTCCAACTAAGACAGACTCGTTTTGTGGGCTGTGCCATGATTCAGAAGCTCTTGGTTATGGTGGATCCAACGATGTGGACTCAAAACTAGAAACGGGCGAACGCCCTGTCACTTCATGAACGAACGGTCAGCGCAGGAATTCCCGAAAGGGCAGAAGAGGTTAAGCACTACAACCTGCAAAGCGCTTTGTAAGGCGCGAGGAGCGTTTCCGAAGTATCATGTAGGTGGAGGTTGCTATGTGGGATCGATCCTATCGCTGGCAGCGCCTGGCACGAATCGTTGCCGGCTGCATCGCACTTGTCGCATTGTTTTCGGTGACAGCAGTCGTCAGCCAGACCGAGGCCGCCGGTCGTGCAAGCGCCGGCGTCGCCGAGATCGGGCGCGAGGCCGCGCCTGACCAAGCATCACAGGTCGTCTGTCAGGTACCGCATGAGTTGGGCACCAGCCGTGGCGTTCTCGTGTACCGCGAGGGCGACGACGGCAAGGCCGAGATCGTCGGGCGCGTGATTGACGTAAGTGTGATCAATGAAAGCACGGACGAAATCACTGTGCTGCTGACGCCGGCGCAAGCCGGCGCAATGGCCAAAGGCGGCAAACTGCGTGGTGCTGCACCGACCATCAGCGTTGAGCATGCATTCCGACTAATCATCAGCCCGGACATCCCGCGTGAAGAAGCAATCATCGCCCGCGACACCATCTGGCCTGCGATCAATGAACACGTGCTGCCGGACCTGAAGGAACGTCTCACCAGCGAGGTCACACGCTCGTTTGAAGACCTCGACGAAGAAGACACCAAGCTGCTGAACGAAACGGTTGACGACCTGCGCAGCGAGCTTTCCGAACTTGAGGAGGCGTTGCTGAACCGCCTCGCCAACCGAGCCTGGGAAGTGATCGGCGTCAGCGGAGTGGCGGAAGGTGTATTACGCAAGGCCAGTGACGGCGCTGGCAACACCGTCAACGACGTGAAAGACTGGGTGAAGGGCTGGTTCGGTAAAGAGGAAAGTTCGGAAGAGACGAACCGCGATTTCCTGACTGAAGAACGCGCCACTGCCTTGCGCATCGCACTCGAAGAAGAAGTCGAAGCGTTCATCGCCGAAAATCACACGGACATTGAAGAGGCCTTCAACAAAGTGCTGAACAAGCGCAAGGTCGACTTCATCGCCAAGTTCGAGGAAAAGTGGGGCCCCAAGCTGTACGAAAAAGCTCTTGTGCCAAGCTGGATGGACAACGAGCGCTACGTGTTGGACGCGGCAGAAAGCTACGCGAACGACTTTGCCAAGCGCCGCCTGCTGACCAGCGAGGGCGGCCCGCGACTTCTGTTGGCCTATGCTCTGCGAAGCAGCCTGAACATTACCAATGAGCCTTTGCTGGTAATCAAACCGGATGACTCCGGCGAAGTGAAGTACGAGTGGATCATGACCCGCCTGGCCTCGGATGGGTAAACCATGGGCGACACCGCCACAATCGAGCCACAGACCGCACAGGCCGAAAAGCTGAGCGTTGGGCCTGTACTTCAAGCCAACGAGCTCGAAGTGAGGCTTGGTGCGGACACCCTCCGCCTGCAGGCACCGATCGAATTGCAGGCCGGTAAGCTTTACGTGCTCTGGGGCCCGTCCGGCAGCGGCAAGTCAAGTTTCGTGCGTGCGCTGCTTGGATTGGGGGAACTGGCCAGCCCCCGCGTGCGCGTGAGCGGTGAAGTGAAATTGAAAGACGCGCTCGGCATTGAGCACGACCTTTGGTCAGGCGAAGCCTACAGCCCGAGTGTGCGCAGCCAGATCGCGTACCTGCCGCAGTCGGAAAAGCTCGGGTTCATCGACGGGCTGAGCACCGCTGAAAACGTTCGTCTATTCAGCGGACTTGACCGCAGTTCAGCCAAGACTCACGCCGACCGCCTGGCTGCACGCTTTCATCTGATGAGCCTGCCGGCCAAGGTCAGCCACGCCAGCGGCGGCGAACGCATGCGCCTGTCGGCCGTGCGAGCGCTGCTGAAGCGTGGCGAAAATGAGCCTGCCCCCTCGCTGGTAATCGCGGACGAGCCGACGGCCGGGCTGGACGCCGTGGCAGCGCATTCGCTTGCACGCGAGCTGATCGACTACGCCCGCCGCAAAGACAGTGTGGTCGTCGTGATCACCCACGACCCGCAGGTGTTTACAGGTCAAGAGCCGCCGGAAGTCGACCGCGCGAGCGGTTCGAAGATCGTTCACGTACTTGAATGCAACGTCGGCGAAGGCGCACACGCACCGGTAGATCGCCAGGTCGGTGAGTTGCGCATCGAAGCCGGGCGCCCGGTCAACCCGCTTGTGGCCGCCGCAAAGCAGAAGCTTGGTGAATCCCTGAACACGCTCGGCGGGGCTGTACTGAGCCCTCTCGCGTTTCTGTGGGGGCTGCTGCGAATCAAGCGCCCGCTGTTTGTTCTGAAGAAGCTGCTGGCGGATGGGTTAAGCCCCGGCACACACTTGTTCTCGTGGCTCGGCTCCCTGCTGATCGGCGGGACGGTTGCGTACTTCATCTTTGAACAACTGCCGCGCCCGGAACTTGTTGAACCGCTGCTGCTTCAGGAGATTCTGCAAGCCACCGGTCACACGCTGGTTCGTGTCGTACTGCCGCTTGGGGCGGCTGCGCTGATTACAGGCAAGCTTGGAGCGGCTCAGGCTGCCCGGCTGTCATCCGGTGTGCGCTCCGGCATGTTGGAAACGCTTGCGCTTGGGCGTTGGCCTGTTGAATCGTTCGCGCTGGTCCCGGCGGTGCTTGCGCAGGTGCTGGCAATCGCTATCGCAACGGGGCTCGCCGTTGCGTCAGGCGTGACGCTGGCGGCGCTGATCTACGTGGCCGGGCACGAGGGCGCGTCACTCGGGCTTGCGCTGAACCTAATGTCAGACGGGCTCAGCGATGCGCCGAAGTGGTTTGATTTCCTGCTGGCGAAGATCTGCATAAGCGGGTTTATCGGTGGCACGCTGGCCGCGATGTTCGGCCTGACTCCGGCAACTTCCGAAGATGACGTGGCGAAAGCCGTGCACCGCACGCTGCTGTGGGGCATTCTCGCGGTGATTACCGCCCAGTGCGCCCTCATCATCTGGGAATTCACATCTTTCCGTTGAGCGCGAAGCGTAAGTTAGCGACGCTTCGCAGCCCGGCGCATGCCGCTCGCTTACGCTTCGCGCTCAACTCACTGACTTCATTCCCCCGCCTGTTGCATCTAATCTCTCGGCAAGGATGCAGACCGATACCGAACTGGTTACCCGCCTCGCCGATGGCGATGACGCCGCCCTGGAAGCGATCCTCGACGCATACCAGGACGCTGTGGTGCGCTTTGCCCGCACGGTGACTCGCGACGCCAATACCGCACACGACGCCGCCCAGGAAGCTTTCATCCGTTTGTGGCGAAATCCGAAATCGTTCTCCGGTGGGTCATTGCGTGCCTGGCTGTTCACCGTTGCGCGCAACGTGGCACTGAACGAATTCCGTTCAACCCGAAGGCGCACGGCACGCATCGAGAAAGCGGCACAGCCGCCGCAACCGCCTACGGCTGTGGCTCGCGCCTCCGATGCCGAAAGGCTGAAGCAGGTACGCGATTTCATCGACACGCTACCCGAACAGGAGCGCTCGGCCATCACATTGTTCGCGGCCGAAGGGCTTACGCAGCAAGAGGTGGCTGACGTGCTAGGTACCAGCGCAGGGGCCGTGAAACAGGCCGTTCTAAGTGCCCGCAGCAAGTTACGGGAAAGATTCGGGGATTCTTCCTGACCGACGCCTATTGGGCGGGGTTACCACATAGGGAAAGCCATGAGTGAGTTACCGTACGATCCGATTGACGAATTGCTGCACCGCGCGCACAACGACGCGCATGGCGCGCCGCCGTCGTTTAAGGGTCGCCTGCGCGCGCGAATGGCAGCCGAAACGACTGTGCGCAAGCAGACGAGGCTGATGTTCATCAAACTGGGCGTGGGCATAGCCGCGCTGCTCGTGCTTGGTGTGGCAATCGGGATGAACACGCATCTGTTCTTGCCCGAGCCGGAACAAACGCAGCCACAGGCCCGGACGAACGAGCCGGCGACGCCGGCAACTTCCAATACACCTGCACCGGAAAACAATCAGCCAGCAATCGACGAACAGCCAGCACCAGAGCCTGAACCGGAGCCAGCGCCTGAACCCAAACCGGAACCGAAGCCCACACCCGAAACCCAGCCCGACGATCAAATCGAAGAAAAACCGACGCCGGAGACTCCCGAACAGCCGCAACCGAAGCCGGAGCCGCAACCAGTTGAACCGGATGACGTCGTCGAAGAACCGGCCCCAAAACCCGCACCCGAAGTGGAGCCAAGCAAACCCGAGAGCACCGAGGTTAAGCCCGAGAGTACCGGCGCGGTTGTCCTCGCGACTCGTTTGGGCGACGCCAAGTTCGAGGTGCGATACGGCCAGCAGGACTGGGAAGATTTCACCGATCAGGAATTGCGCGAAGGCATATCACTCAAAGCCGGACGAGACGCTGTCGATTTGCAGCTCAACGGCGGCGGACGCGCACGCTTCAACGGCGAAGTGGTCCTGACGACCGAAGGCAGTCTGACTTGCTTCATTCTCGCCGATGACAGCCTGTACGTGGACAACCTGAACACGGGCGAAGGCGTACTGGTGCTCGGGAAAGGACATACGGCGGCCATGGGCGACGGCGCCGGTGTTTTCTACGCCACCCATCTGGCGCTTGAAGTCGTCTGCCTTGGCGGGAACGTCACGCTTGACGATGAGAACGTAATGCCCGGTTTTTCCAGACGGGCAAACAAGCGCGGTGTCGGTGATGCGAAGCCGTTCCAGGGCGACCGTTTCCTGAAAGGAATACCGGAGCGCAGCCTGATTCGCGAAGACTTTGACGCCCCACCAGCCGGCGGCATGTATCAAGACGGCGAGCGGCTTGAAAACGGTGTCGCGATCATGGATCAGGAGCCTCGCTATCTGGCGTTCAACTTCGAGCCGGAGGCCGCTGTGCTGCCGGGCATGGTCCTGCGCTTTCGCTACCGCACCACGGACATCACGAAGCTTGAGCTTGAGTTATTCGAGACGGGTGAGATCAAACTGCTGAAGCGAACTCAGCCACGCTTGTTCAAGCACATCTGGATGGCCGACAAAACAGGCGAGTGGCAGACCCTGGAGTTGCGCGTCGAAGAAATCGCAAACCGTGACGACCAGGAGAACTTCCCGACTCACGGCGACCTTCTGCGCAACTTCAAGCTGCACTACCAGGGTGGCGAGAAGGCCAAACTCGAAATCGACTGGGTTGAGTTTGTGCGCACACAGGACTAGCGGGTCGTCAGGTAAACATCGAAACGCACTGTCTTGCCCGCGAACGTGTGGTTCGGTTTCGGTGACTCGACAACGTACGGCGCGTTCACCGGGCGCTTGACCACAACCCGACGAGTGGCGCAACTCAGGGCGGCCTCGAACAAGGGCAGCAAATCATCATCACCCAGAATGGCCTGCATGTACTGCATCTCTTTCTTGACGCCCGCGCTCTTCCGGCGCTCGGGAAACATAGGGTCCAGATAGACGACTTGCGGGCGTTCGTCAGGTTTCAGCCGCGCCATCACGTCACACGAATCCCCCACCAGCAACGGCAAGTCGGCACCGGCGCGCTGAAGCCCGTCTTCAAGCAAGGCTGCAATCACTGGCGAGCGCTCGACGCCGGTTACCGCGCAGCCGAGCGCGTGCAACGTGTAGGCATCTCGACCCAGCCCGATCGTTGCATCAAGAATGCTCGGAGTGAAGTCAGGCTTAATGCCGACCGCGCGTGCGACAGGAAGCTGACGCCCGGCCGTCCGTCGACGATCAATCTCGTGGGATGCGAAGTCGACAAACAGCGGGCTCGGTGCACCATCACGCAAGTCCCGCAGTTGCAGCCGCCCCTGCCTGTACTCAAGCACGAATTCAGCATCGGGATCGAACGGAACAGCCAGCCGCTCAGCCAACGCCTTGTCCGCAGCACCTACGCGCAGAGTCATTACTTCGCTTCCTCAAGAGCCCTCAGCGCATCGCGATACTCCTGCTTCTTTGCATCGTCCTGAGTACGCTGAAGCGCCTGCTGGAAATCACGCTGGCTTGCTACGCGATCCTGCAGGGCAAGGTTGCAATAGGCACGCCAGCCGTAGGCTTCCCGCCCTTCGACTCCCTCCTCGATCAACTTCGTGTACGTAGCTGCAGCGCTCTCATAGTCGCGCCCCGCGTATTGCGCCTGCCCTAGCCAACTAAGCGCATCATGGCGTTGAACGCCGACGGACAACCCCAGCGCGGCCTGAAACCCCTCAGCCGCGTCAGCGTATTCATGCCGCTGCATCTGGATGTATCCGCGCAACATCTGAGTATCGCGCGAGTCAGGACGCGTCTCAATCGCGCGCTGGATGTGCGTCCACGCGTCGTCGTAACGCTCGTTCGTGTAATGATCGTGGGCAATCAACTCACTGCAGTGGGCCGCGCCCGTCTGCATGTTGAACAGAGCCTTTCCGTCCACAAGTCGCGCTGCCCGTAGATACAGCTCTCGCGCGTCGTCATATCGACGCAGCTTCTCATATGTTCGCGCAAGGAACGCCATCAGTTCGCTGTTTTCGGGATCGAGTGGCAGCGCCTCTTCAAGCAACTCGGCTGCGGCGCTGTTGTCGCCTTTGAGGTAGAACTCTGAGGCGTCGTCTATGAATCGCTGGGCACGCGCCGGGTCAGGTTTGACTACAGGCGCTTCGTTGGTCACCGGCCGTGCATTGGACGGGGCTACCGGCGCCGACACGCTGTTGTTCCCGCTGCCGCAGGCGGTGAGTGCGCAAGCAGTAAGTGCGAATACCAGAAGACGGATCATGCTTCCTCCGCCGGTATCCTAACTGTGAAGTATCTTCAACTCGACGCCTCGACGCTCCAGTTCTTCCTGAAACTTGGGGTGCGCGATCTTGATCAGCGAGGTCGCCCTTTCCCTTGTGCTCTTTGCATACAGATCGGCGACGCCGAATTCGGTGACGACGTAGCGAACATCACCCCGTGAAGTCACGACACCGGCACCGTCCATCAAGGTCGGTACGATTCGGCTGATCTCGCCTCCTCTGGCCGTGCTGGGCAGTGCAATGATCGGTCGCCCGCCCTTGGAGCGCGCAGCACCCCGGATGAAATCGACCTGACCGCCAATACCGGAATACGGCCTGCTGCCAACAGAGTCCGAGTTGACTTGACCCGTCAAGTCAATCTGGATTGCGCTGTTCACGGCCGCCATTCGGTCATTCCGGGCGATATTGAACGGATCGTTTACGAACTCGTTGCCGTAGCTTTCAACGAACGGGTTGTCGTCAACGAAGTCATACAACGCGCGGCTGCCCATCACGAAACTGCAGATCGCTTTGTCGGGGTGATAGTTCTTGCGCGAGCAGTCGATGGCACCTGACCTCACCAACTCGACAATGCCGTCGCTCAGCATCTCCGTATGCACACCGAGATGCCGGTGGTTCTTCAATTCTTTCAGCACCGCGTTAGGGATCGTGCCGATGCCGAGTTGCAGGCAATCGCCGTCGTCAATCAAACCGGCGACGTTACGCCCGATCGCCGCGCTGACGTCATCGATTGGCTCAGGCAACAGCTCCGGCAGCGGCGTATCGACTTGTACGGCGCCTTTGAGCTGGTCCACGTGGATAATCGTGTTGCCCCAGGTGCGCGGCATGTTGGGATTGATCTCGGCGACGACGTTCCGTGCGTGGCGGATCGCACTGACCACCACGTCGGCTGCAACTCCAACGGTGCAATAGCCATGCTTGTCTGGCGGGCTTAGCTGGACCAGCGCCCAGTCAAGGGGCAGGCGTTCTTCAAACAGAGCGGGGATATCCCCAAGAAAGATCGGCATGAAATCCGCGCGACCTTCCTGCACAGCCTTGCGGACATTGTGCCCGATGAAGAAGGCTGTGTGCCGGAAGCTTTCGGCGTACTCGGGTTCCACATACGGCGCATCACCCAGTGTCAGGATGTGCAAGACGTTCACACCCCGAAGTTCTGGTGCGCGGGCAGTCATTGCCTTCACCAGCTCGTTCGGCTCGGAAGCTCCGCTGCCGATGAAAACCCTGTCACCTGAGTTGATACCCGCGACAGCCTCGGCCGCGGAAACAAATTTGAGCCCCATGGTTCACCCCCGCGACACAGTGTAGCGGTCCGGCCTGCTATACCCAATCCTCTGCGGCAATCTGTTTGGCGTAAAGCGGGGTCAATGCGACGCCCATGCCGCCGAAACCCGCGATCGCTTCGGTCTTGTCATCCAGGCGTTTTCTCGGTGAGCCACCCAGATGCTCGCCTGCCACAAAGCCCATGATGCCGGCCCATTGGTGTTCAACTTGCCAGTCCGTATGTCCTATGACTTCTGCGGCGACCTGCTTCAGGTATTCGCAGACTTCGCCCGTTGACTCGAGCTCACGGGTGTTTTGTTCCGTTTTGAATTTGTCTCGCCCCCCACCGATTAGCAGCCGTTCATCTACAAATCTGAAGTAGTCGTAGCCTGCGTTAAGGTACCCGAGCGTCCGATCAGTCCGCGTGTGAATCTTGCTCGTGACGATCACCTGACCGCGTCCCGGCTGGACACGACTCTCGGAATCAAGCTCCGATGCGAAGCCGTTGGTGCAGATGAAGGCACGTCCGTACGCAAGTTCGTGATGCCCGCCGATGGTCTCCAGCTCTGCCACGCCGTCTTTGACCTTCACCGCATTCACCCCAAATTCAAACCCGGCCCCTGACGCGCGTCCTTGCAACACCCGTAGCAACTTCACCGGGTGTACCGCGCCGTCAGCGTTGTTGAAGATGCATGGGCGTACGGCCTGCCCGATTCGCGCTGCGCGAACGCTGAAGATTTCGTCACCGGCGGCCTCGTTGAGCTTCGCCATCAGCGCGAGTTTGTCGTCTGTAACGGGGTCGTAGTCCGTGGACCCACACGGATCAATGTGGAAATCGGGTAACACCTCGCGCGCAATGGCGATGCCCTCACGACGCTGCATGAAGGTTTCTATCACGCGGTCCTGGCCTGCATGTTCGACATCAGCCAGCATCTCCGAAACCTGCCCACAGGTAATGAAGCCGGCGTTGCGGCTGCTTGCGCCATAACTGAAGCGGTCCCGGTCGATCACCAGAATCCGGGCGGGTTGTGTACGTTTGCTTAAGAAGTAGGCAAGCCAGCGACCCATGAACCCGGCGCCGACAATCAGGATGTCCACCCGACGCGGCAACTCACGCGCCGGCAGCGGCTCCGGTGGCAACTCACTTTCCCAATAGCTGAAACGTCGCATCTGCATGGTGATCACAGGTTGCATTGGAATGGGCATCGTCGCCAGACGCGTTCTGGTACGACCACGGTGTTGCTTATAAGCTAAAGTTGACTTGAAAGGACGCACGCGACAATGAATGACCGGAAACTCGGCCCTAACGACCCTTGCCACTGCGGAAGCGGCAAGAAATACAAGAAGTGCCACCAGGCGCAGGACCAGAGCGCATCTCAGGGTGCACCCGCACCTGCAAAGACCGAAGCACGTCGCGATCCATTAATTTTGAATGAAGAAGAACGCGAAGGCATGCGTAAGGCCTGCGCGTTCAACGCATCGGTCATGGATTACATCCGCGACCTCGTAAAGCCGGGCATGACCACCGGCGCCATCGACACGCTCGTACACGACTACACCGTTGAGCACGGGCATACCCCGGCGACTCTGGGGTATCGCGGGTTTACGAAAAGCTGCTGCACCAGCGTCAACGACGTCATCTGTCACGGCATTCCGGGACCACTGGTGTTGAAGGATGGCGACATCGTCAACGTCGACCTGACGTCAATCGTCGATGGCTGGTACGGCGACCAAAGCGAAACGTTATTCATCGGCGATGTCAGTGATCTGGCAGTCGCCGTGACGCAATGCTCGTTCGACGCCATGTGGTCAGCCATCGACGCCCTTGAGCCCGGCTGCAAAGTCAAGGAAATCGGGCGCGCGATTCAGAAGGTCGCTAAGGCCTCGGGGTTTTCCGTGGTGAAAGATTTCTTCGGCCATGGCATCGGGCGGCGTTTTCACCAGCGCCCGCACGTGCCGCACTTCGCCGAAAACCGCCACGGCAGCGAGATACTGCGCCCCGGCATGTGCTTCACCATTGAGCCGATGATCAACACAGGCACATGGCGGGCAGTCATCGATGAATCAGACGGCTGGACGGCATACACAACCGACGGCGGACTTTCTGCACAGTTCGAGCACACGATCCTGATGACGGAAACCGGGCCTGAAGTAATGACGCTTACCAAGCACGGCCCGCAACGCGGGCACCACTTCACTAGCCCGGCCTCGGTCAAGGCCTAGCGCAAGATTCTAAACAGGTTTGAGAAGTCATCCGTCCAGGCGGGAAGCTCGCGCGTTGGCGGGTTCAACTCGCCAGGGAGCATCCTGTCGACTATACTCGCTTCGGATGACAGCAACATCCACGCCGAATAGAGTTGCCCCGTTTGCGCTTCGTCGCGACCTTCGACAAGCTTCCAGCTCCAGCCGTAGTGCCCGGCCGCCGCTGCAATAATCGGCTGCAGGTCGAGGTTGTGGTTGGTGACGTTCACTGCGATCAAGCCGTCGGGAGCAATCTGACGTGAATAGATCTCAAATGCCTCAAGTGTCAGCAGATGCACAGGCACTGCGTCGCTGCTGAAAGCATCAAGCACGAGAATGTCAAACTGGTAAGTCTCTTGCTCGGCCAACAGCAGGCGCCCGTCGCCGATGCGAACGACGATCTCCGCATTCGAGTCCGACAGGTAGGTGAAGTGTTCTCGCGCCAGGTCTTCGACTGCGCCGTCCAGTTCATAGAACCAGAACGTATCGCCCTCACGCCCGTAGCTGGCAAGTGTACCGACGCCGAGCCCGACGACACCAACGCGACGCGGCCCATCCTTCTTGGCAAGCGCTTGACCGATTCCACTGTGCGAGCCGAAGTACGTGGTCGCCATGTTTCGCCGGTCGTCCTGAAACTGAGCGCCGTGGTTTGTGGTGCCGTGTACCAATGTTCGAACACTCTCGTCTTCCGTGACTCGGGACACGCCGAAGAACGAACGCCGGGACTCGATCGCGCCGTCAAGCTGGTTCTGCAACGTGCGCACCTGCAGTTCGAGCCAGAACAGTAGCCCGAAAGCAATTCCCACCCACGCGTACCACATTCGGAACCGGTACAGCTTGCTTGACTTGTCAACAGCTATTGCTGCCAGCACCGCAACGAGGCAAAGAACCTGGCCGATCTCGAACTCCCAGTAGACGTCAAACATGTACTGCGCGAAGACGCCGACAATTATGCCGCCAACAACGCCCCCAACCGCAATCGACAGATAGAAAGTCGTCAGGCGCGCCGGTGACGGTCGAAGCGCGTACAACTCCGCGTGCGAAACCACACATACAACCAGCAAAGCCAGCGAGAACAGCACGATGCGTAGCGGCAGCACTAGTTCGATGCTCGAAGATGCCGCCACGCTGAAGACAAAGAATGCACCCAACACCAGCGGAATCATCAACCGCCGGCGATACCACGGCACGCCACTGAACGAGATCACAAAGCTCAGCAAATAAAGGGCAAGCGGCAACACCCATAGAAACGGCGTTGGCGCAATGTTGATGGTCATCCGGTTGGTCACTGCCATTAGCATCCAGACGGCACAGGCAGCCAGCGCAACCCAAACGATTCGACGTGGCACACTCGGATTCTGGTCGCCTGCGTCGATGGCAGTCTCACCTGCGACTTCAAGTCGTCGTGAGAGCATTTGCCTAGTCGACACGGCTACGCTCGCAACCGCAAACACCAAGTAGGCGCCCGACCAGACCCAGGCTTGGGCGTCTCGGCCGAGCCATGGCTCAATCGCGAATGGATACGCAACTAACGCCAGCAATGAACCGACGTTGCTGAGCGCGTACAGCCGAAACACCCGCGAGGCAAACGCCTCACCGACCAGCCAGGCTTGAAGCAGCGGCGACGTGGCCGCCAGCAGCGCGAACGGCAAGCCAACGGTAGTGACCAACAGAAGCAGGATTTCGAGAGTCGGTGCATCACCGGGAGCGAACTCGGAAGGCGGTATCACCGGCAAGAATGCCAACCCGAGCATTACCAGCAGCGCATGCAAGCCACCCTGCACTCGGCGACTGCGAATGCGCGTAAGCAAATACGCGTAAGTGTAGCCCGCGAGCAAAGCGCTCTGGAAGAACAGCAACGCAACGGTCCAGACGCCCGGCGCTCCACCATAGAGAGGCAAAATGTATCGACCGATTAACGGCTGAACGAGAAACAGCAGAAATGCAGCAAGCACTATGGTGGCTGCGTGGGCGATCATGACTTGAGATTATCCGGAAGCGGCTCAGCTGTTGCGTGTAAACTTGAACTCACGCGACCCGATGGTGACGGTGTCGCCAATCTTGAGATCAACCGGCCCGGTGATTTTCGCGCCATTCACGAGCGTACCATTACTGCTGCCTTCATCCTGCAGGATGTAGCGAATGCCCTGGCGCTTGATGCTGGCGTGACGGCGCGATGTCTTCGTGTCGTTTTTCAGCACGAGGTTGCTCTCAGGGTCGCGTCCGATGCGAAAGATGTCGGTCACGATTTCGTGGAACGCGTGATCGCCGCTTTCTTCAGCTTCTTCCAGGCCGAACTTAACGCTACCGGCCCGTGTCGGATCGAGATGCTTACCCGATGCCGGTGCCGCGTCCTCGGAAGAAAAGTCGTCGCTTGCGCCTCGACGTGCTGCCATGTTTTCTCTCGGTTGTGTTGTACTAGTTGTTCACGCTACGACGGAATACATACAGCTGTTTCCCGATTTCAATCTTGTCGCCGACCCGCATTTCATGGGGGCCTGCTATCTTTTCGCCGTTCACGATGACGCCGTTGCTGCTGTTGTTGTCTTCAATCATGAAACGCACACCCTGGCGCATGACCGTTGCATGCTTACGCGAAACGCTGGTGTCGTCCGTGATTTGAATGTGGCAGGCCTTGTCGCGCCCAATGATAAACATATCGCCAAGCAGAGGATGAACCGATGCATCACGCCCATCCACCATGCGAACAAGCGTCGCGAGTGCCGGTGATTGCTGCGTTGAATCACCCGATTCTTTGGTTGGCTTGGCGACTCGATCGGTGCCAAAATCCTGGTTGCCGCGTCTCGACATGGTGCCCCCAATGTCCGGATTCTAACTAGTGAAGGGGGTGCTCGCCAAGGCGGTTGATTTATGCAATCGGGCGGATTCGTGCATGTGGAAGTGCCGGGTTGTATACTTCCCGACCTAAATCACTGAGACGAGGACTCGTTGTGGCTGAGAACAAGAAGAAGCAGAAGTCTGGTGGCATGGGCGTTGTGAAATTGCTGTTCCTGCTTTTCGTGGTGGTCGTGATTGCGGCGGTAGGATACGGCCTGACGCTTGAAGAGAACCCGCACTTTGAACGCTCTGTGGTCATCGACGCCGATAAGGACGACATCCACGCAATGGTCGGCGACCTGAAACAGTGGGACAAATGGGGCCCCTGGCGCGATGAAGACCCGACAATCAAGTACACCTACACCGAAAAGACCGACGAGGTCGGAAGCAAGCAGACATGGACGGCCGACAAGATTGGCGGTGGCTCACTCTGGTTCACAAAGGTCGATCCTGAGACGGGCGTCAAGTACAAGTTCCAGTATGAAGAGTTTGAGCCAAGCGACGGCTCTGTAACGTACACCGAGACGGAAGACGGCAAGGTGAAGGTCACCTGGGCCTTCGACGCAGAGCTAGGCTGGAACCTGCCGATGCGCTTCATCATGCACTCGAGTCGTGGTGATATGGAAACGATGTTCCAGAACGGGCTCGACAAACTGAAGAAGCAGGTCGAGGCCAATTAGTCGCATCAGTGCCACCGAACCAATCCACTCAGGGGCACGGGGAACCGTGCCCCTGGTGTTTTGCAACCATGCCGCGTTAACCAGCATGAGCCTGCACAACGCCATCACCCGCAAGCGCACACCGCAAAGCAAGAAGCGAGATTTCTACGCGAAGGAAGTGCGCGTTACGGCGTACAGCCTTCGCTGGAACCGCGAGCAGCAACGCCTGCTAAACCGCATTGAACGCAAGGCCGCCAAACGAAAGCTTCGCGTAATCGCGGCAACGTTTCAGCACATCGCGGCCGAGTACGACCTGCTGCATTTCAGGCAGACGCCGAGCTGCGTCGCACATGCCGTCGCGCGACGCCCGGCCCACTGGCTGGCTGAGCGCGCCGAGCGCCAGGCAAGGATCGCCGCACGGCAACGAGTGCGTCGTAGGACACAGCAGAAAAGTGCCGCCTAGCGGGCTGACGTCTCGTGAACGTAGTCAACGAGCGCTTTGACGTTGTCGACCGGAGTCTTCGGCAGAATGCCGTGCCCGAGATTGAAGATGTGCCCGTCGCGCCCGCCCGCCGCGTTCAGGGTTTCCTGCGCCTTGGCCAGCACAACGTCTCGTGGTGCAAACAACGACACCGGGTCCATGTTCCCCTGTACTGACTCTGCGCCGATCTCCCAGCCGCGTTGCAGGGGCGTATGCCAATCGATGCCGATAACGTCGGGCGCGGCTTCCATCATGGCATCAAGCAGTGTCGCCGTGCCCGTCCCGAAGTAGATCACCGGGACTTTGCCGCTGACCGCCTTGATGACACGCTTCACGTGCGGCAGCACATATGTGCGATAGTCCACAGGGCTCAGGCAGCCAACCCATGAATCGAAGATCTGCACGGCCTGCACGCCCCACTCAATCTGTGCGCGCAGGTACTCAATGATCTGCCCCGACAGTTTCTCCATCAGCACTGCCCAGGCACCCGGGTCGCCGAACATGAGCGTCTTGGCGTGGATGTAGTTACGTGAGCCGCCACCCTCAATGGCGTATGCCGCCAGCGTAAACGGTGCACCCGCAAAGCCGATCAGTGGGACATCAGCGGGCAGGCCTTCGCGCACTAGTTTGATCGCCTCGCCGACAAACGGCATGGATTCGCGCGGGTTTTCTTCTTTCAGCGCATCAATGTCGGCAGTCGTACGAACCGGGTTGCCAATCTGTGGCCCGACGCCTTCGGGGTAATCAAGTTGCAAGCCCATCGGCTCAAGGATCGGCAGCAGGTCGGCGAACAGGATGGCCGCGTCCACACCAAGAATGCGCTGGGCATCTAGCGTGACTTTGGCGGCCAGCTCCGGCGTCTTGCACAACCCAAGAAACGTAGTCGTGGCGCGGACGTCGCGATATTCCTGCATGTAGCGACCGGCCTGCCGCATCAGCCACACAGGCGTCGCATCAACCGGCTCGCCACGACAAGCCTTCAGAAATCGCGAGTTTTGAAGTGTTTCAGTCATGTCTGCCCAGCCGTTCCATCATTGCGCGTCGTTTTTCATCTCCGGCTCAAGGTCGATACCCAAGCCGTCTGCCAGTCTGTTGAGGTGGTTAAAGTAGCCGACAATCTGGGCTGCTGAAACGATCTGTTCTTCAGCCCAGCCGGCGGCTTTGAGTCCTTCGATGTCGCCGCGCCCGCACTCAGCAGGTGTCAGCGTCAACTTCACGCCCCACTCACACAGGGACATGTGCTGGTCGTCCAGCTTGCTGACTCGAAAGTCTTGCTTCACTTGCCTAACCAGTTCGTCGTCACGCGACATAACGCGGAGGTCCTCCGCGTGGGCAAGCATTCAGTAAACGCAGCCGTTCGTCTTGCTGACGACCGTGGCCAGCAACTCTCGCACCCAGCGGCGCAGGGGGCCTTTGCCGAGCATGACGGTCTCGTAGAACAGCATCGTCGCGTCCAACGCCTCAGGCGTCTGAGACTGAACACGCAGGATGTTGTACACCTTGCCCGCACGCGTAAGCCCGGCCTCGTAATGCTTCTTCACGAGCCCGTCCGCGTCTTCCGGATCGACCTGTCGGATGTACGCCAAGCCTGCCTTCCTATCTGTTCAAGCTAGCCCAAAACCCGTACCACAACCTGCCCTGCAACAGTTACCAGAACGCTGGCCACCGCGAAAGCTGCGGCGTAGCTGACCGCCGGCTCGTTGCTGTCGGACGCGCGCTTTACGGCGCTCAAGGCCGCGCTGCTGGTCATGCCGCCGCAAATGCTGCCCCAGACATCGACTGCCCGCAGCTTGAACACGTAGCGCCCCACCAGCAACGCAATCAGCGTTGGCAAAACTGTTACTGCCGCGCCGCTGACCAGAACCTGCCATAGCTCAAACTCCAGCCCCGCCACTAGCGCATGCCCGGCCACAAGCCCTGTTTCGCCAACGAACAGCAGCACGCCAAGGTCACGCACAAGCTGGCGGGCGGCTCGCGGTACATTGGCGCTGATGCCGCTGAACTGCCGGGCCCATGAAATGAACACGCCAACAACTAGCAGCCCACCGGCGGCACCCGGGCTGATGTCAAAACCGAAGGGCCGCAGGTGAAGATTGCCGATCAGCAGCCCGAGGACGATTCCGCCGGCATACACGGCGATGTCGGTCGTCTGCGTACTCGGCTCAAACCGCCCCAGTTCTTTGGCAACGGCGCGCACCGCATCGCGCTGGCCGATGACTTCGACTACGTCATGACGCATGAGCGTCACTTCTGCCATAGGCTCAATGACCTGGTTACCACGCTCGATCTTCTGGATCATGCAACGAAAGCGCCCCATCAAGTTGAGGTCTTTCAGCGTACGCCCGTTCACTTCGCGTTCCGTCACCACGACACGACGCGGGGCGGGCAGCCTCTCGCGCAGCTCGGCGTCGTAGACTTCGCTTCCGGCCAACGATTCAAAGCGCTGCAACTCATCCAGCCGCCCAACGACCAGCAAGTGGTCACCTAGCTGCAACTGCGTGTCCGCGCCTGCGATCAAGACTTCCGGCCCGCGATGCACTCGCGAGATAAAGCAGCCGGTGCGGTGCGTCAGGTCAAGCTCCTTCAGCGGTTTGCCGACAATCTCTTCGTTGTCTACCTGGAAGGCGCGTGTGAGCTCCGGTGCACCCTTTACGTGGATTCGCGTACGCCCGGCATTGTCGGCAGTCTCGTCTTCGCTGACCGTGCCTTTACTAAGGTCGGTCTTTGTCACGCGCGGCAAAATCTGGATCATCAGAACCAGCCCGACCAAACCGAATGGGTAAGCCAGCGCGAAAGCAACTGCCAGATGGGCCGTATCGATCGCCTCTTCAGACGCAGCCGCGTAGGTCGCCGCACTCGTCAATCCACCGGCGAGCATCCCGGCCGTCGTCGAGGAATCAAAGTCGAATACCTGCGCGCACAGAATCGACAACAGCAGGGCCGAGACGACAACCGCACTGCCGACACCGACAAACTTCCAGCCACGCGCCTGCCGCAACGAGGCGAAGAATTGCGGGCCTGCGTCAAACCCGACTGAATAAATGAAAAGTGCGAAACCGAAGTAGCCGACGGTAAGGCTCGGCTTCTGCCCGCCGTAGATCATCTCAAGCGTCAGCCCGAGATACCCCAGCAGCAGCGCAACAGCCAACGTACCGCCGGCAGGCCCGGGCGATATGCCCCGCCAGTTCAGCCGCCCGATCAGGAACCCGAAGGTCACCACGATCATCAGTCCCGCAAGCGGGACCTGCAGAAACATCTCGAGAATTCGATCAATCACAACGTCTCAAGCCAAAGGTTATGCCTGAGGTTAGCGTGATCGCAAAATAATGGGACAAGTTAGAGGTCGGAACTGCGTGTCGTCTGCCAGCTTTGGGCGTATCCAAGCGCGGCCTGCCGGGCTGTCTTCGGGTCAGCACGACGCTTCCGAATGTGGTAGTGAATGGCAAACAGCGCGGACCAGCCTACGAACGCGTATGCGAACATCATCAGGATCAACGGCCAGGGTGTCTGTCCTTCCATGCCACACAGGATAGCAGCTGTAACGGTCTGCTGAAAGCACCCCGGATTTCTTCAAAGCACCAACTCTTGTGGATTGGGCCAAGAACCACCCCCACCGGCTGATACGCGACAGAATTCCATAGGCGCAAGTCTTACGCAGTTACCGCCCGTTGTCGCGGGTACTCGTACACTTCCCCTGCGCGACCAACGCGTGCCATGACACCTCCCCAACGGGGGCGGGGCGGTCCCGCCCCCCGCAGGAGGGACCATGGCGAGTACGGGGAGTGAAGTCATGGCAAAGAAGACCAAGTCAGGGGCACAGGTATTGTCCATCAGCGCTGAAAAAGAGAAGGCGCTTGAGAATGTCCTGGCCGGCATTACACGGCAATTCGGTGACGGCTCCATCATTCGGATGAGCGAGCAAAGCCGCAAAAACATCGACGTGATTCCCACCGGCAGCCTGGCCGTGGACGTGGCACTGGGCGTCGGCGGGTTGCCGCGCGGGCGCATCGTGGAGATCTACGGCCCTGAATCGAGCGGTAAAACCACGCTTGCGCTGCAGGCCATTGCCAACGCCCAGCGCATGGGTGGCACGGCCGTGCTGATCGACGCGGAACACGCCTTTGACCCGCAATACGGGCGCAAGCTCGGCATCGACATGGATCGCCTGTATGTCAGCCAGCCCGACTATGGCGAACAGGCACTCGACATCGCCGAGTCACTGATTCACAGCAACGCCGTGGACATCATCGTCGTGGACAGCGTAGCAGCGCTTGTACCGAAGGCCGAGCTTGAGGGCGAAATGGGTGACCAGCAGATGGGGTTGCTGGCGCGCATGATGAGCAAGGCCATGCGCAAGCTGACGGCCGCAAGCAACCGCAGCCGAACTTGTCTGGTGCTGATCAATCAGGTGCGCGAAAAGATCGGCGTCATGTTCGGCAACCCGGAAACAACGACCGGCGGGCGAGCGATTAAATTCTTCGCCAGCCAACGGATCGAGGTTCGCCGCACAGCCCAGATCAAAGAAGGTGATGAGAGCATTGGCGTCGGCGCACGTGTGACTGTGGTAAAGAACAAGCTCGCGCCGCCGTTCAAGCGCTGCGAAGTCGAGATCTACTTCGGGAAGGGCATCAGCTACCTGAACGACCTGCTGAACTTCGGCGTACAGCTTGGGCTGATTCAACGCAGTGGCAACTGGCACAGCATCGGCGACATCAAGCTCGGCAACGGCAAAGGCAACGCGCTGGAGTTCCTACGCGCGCCGGAAAACCGAGACGTCTACAAGAAGCTCGAAGTCGAAGTGAAAGCAGCCCTGTTCCCACCACCAGAGCAAGAGGCGCCAAAACAAACCGAAGTCGCGTAACCCCAGCAGGGGAAACGAAACATGGCCGGGAGCAATCCAACTCCCGGCCATGTCGCGAATTCTCGCGTCGGTGCTAAGCTCGTTCCATGAAGATTCCTTACTATCAGGTTAACTCGTTCACTCGTGAACTTACTGGCGGCAACCCGGCCGGGGTTTGTTTGCTGGATGCCTGGCTGCCGGATATGCAGCTTCAGGCCATCGCCGCCTGCCACCTGCTACCGGAGACGGCGTTTGTCGTGCCGGGCGAGCCGCAGCTGCGCTGGTTTACGCCCAGTACCGAAGTTGACCTGTGCGGGCACGCGACGTTGGCGACGGCCCATGTGTTGTTTGAACACAAGGGGTTTGACGCCGCCGAATTGAAGTTTGATTCGCGAAGCGGGCCGCTCAGTGTGAAGCGCATCGGCGACGCCTACGAGATGGACTTTCCCGCCAAAGAACGCCTCGAAGTTCGATCGCCGGTAGGATTAACTTCAGCCTTGGGCGCTGAGCCAAACGTCGTGTTCGACGGGCACTACCTGATGGCCGTTGTTCACGACGAAGAAACGATCCGGAACCTGACACCTGACCTGCGCGAGCTTGAGTTAATGCACGCCCACGCGGTGATGATCACAGCACCGGGCGACGATGTTGATTTCGTGTCGCGCTTCTTTGCGCCACGCATGGGCGTGCCGGAGGATTACGCGACAGGCTCGGCCCATTGCATGCTCGCGCCCTACTGGGCCGAGAAGCTTGGGAAGAACACGCTGAGCGCGCGCCAGTTGTCACTGCGCGGTGGCGACATCGAATGCGAAGTTAAAACAGAACGTGTGTTGCTGCGCGGGAGCGCGGTCACGTTCATAGAGGGCGAAATCACGGCCTGATTACTCGGGCGTGTGCACGATCTCGACCCAGTCGATTTCCATGCCGGTCGTTGTTTCTTCCGGGTGTAACTGGAAGAACTTGAAGCTGAGGCCCGGTTGCGCTCCGACTGCTACGTCTGTCGTCTTGTAAAGATCGACCAGAGGCAACTCGTACTCGATCCATTCACCGGGTTTGATCCCGCCAAGCTTGTGCCGCCAGTTGCCGCTGTCTTCGGAGCCGAACTGCAGGATCAGCTCGCACGCTTTATCCACTTTGAAGCGGAAGCGAACGACGTCGCCGTCTTGAAACGCGTACGGTTGACGCAGATAGAAACCGAGACCGGAGGCCGGGTCAGACTCGCCTTTCAGCACTCCGCCTTCGATGGCGCCGCCAAAGAGTTCCCCCGGCGCTTCTGTCAGTTCCTCGCGTAGCATGCTGCGCCGTGGCGTCTCACGCAGGAACTTGAACTCGCGCTGTACGTCATCCCAGCCGATGGCTTTCTCGTGCTTGAAGCCGTCGTCTTCAAGCCGGGCTCGGTAGCCCGCCTCAAGACCGTCGTTAGTCGACCTGACCGTTCCGCTGATGCAGAAGACATCAAAGCCGTGCAGTCGCTGTTCCAGCACGCCGACGCCAGCCAGACGCGCCGTTACCTGCTCGGATGCGACGGAGATTTCGTGCGCGACGTCGGCGTAGAGCGCGCCGTCGTGCAGCGTCAGCTTCAGCGCTTCCGGCTCGCCTTCAAACGTGATTTCACCGTCGAGGCGTAACAACCCGCCGTCCAGCAGCATGAACTCAGCAACGCCCCTGGGCGTGATTCGATCACCAGCACGAATACTAAAGTCTTCGCCTTCCTTTACTTTCGATTCACCGCCGTCGGCGCGTGTGACCTTCAGACTGTCGCCGCTCCACATTGAGACGAGAACCCGCCCGGGGCGCGCAGCCGTCTTGTCCGGTGCATAGGGGTCTTCCTTCGCCGGGTCGGGGAACGCTTCCGGCGGGTCCGTCCGGCCCATACCGTTGGGGTCCGGTCCGACGACATCATCAGGCTCTTTCGGCTCCGGTTTGTCGTCAGGAGTAGTCTCAGTATCGGGCTTCTCTGGGACTTCCGGAGCGCCGTTTTCCCACTCAGCTTCGTCCGGTATCACCTTTCTCTCAGGCGCGGCTTCGCTCTCCGGATCAACCGAAAGGTCTTTCTCCGCATCCGGCTTTTCAGGCGTCCCCTTGGTCTCCTTTGTTTCCTGCTTGGCCGGCACATTGCGCTCAGCCTGAACCTCTTCCCTGTGCCCCGGCTGAAGCTGATTCGGCAGAACGGTAACCAGCCCGTAGGTGGTCAGCCCGGCGGCAAGCAGCACGACGGCGGCTGCGGCAATCGGACGCCAAACGGCCTTGCGGGGCAGCGGTGGAATGACTCGGCGCCGCTTCTCCGGCGGGTGTTTCGCGTAGTAGCGGCTCAGGACGCCTTCGCTGAGGTCGGGCTCAATGCCCAACTCCTCGCGCAACTGCGCCTCAAGGTACTGGTCGCTCAGTTGTTCGCGCTCGTTGGTCATTCCCCTACCTGCTTGCGGATGCAATCCCGCAGTTTGTCTTTCGCGCGGCGCAGCATCGTCTTTGCACCCTCGGGCTCGATGCCCGTTGCAAAGCTGATTTTTTCGCGCGACGCGTTCTCGCCGTACCTGAGTTTCAGTGCCAGCCTCGTGCGCTGGGTCAACTTCGCAAGACAGTTCCGCAAGGCCTGCCGGTAAAGTTCACCCTCGTCGTTGCCATCGTTCTCGGCCCAGCTTGCTTCCAGTACGTCTTCATCCGGTAGCCTTACTTCACGGCGCGTGCGACGCAGCCACATGAAGTAGAAATTTCGGGCCGTGGTGCGCAGATAGCCCGACGTTGCCTTATGGTTCCGAACTTCAAAGTCGGCCTCGATGGTCGCGAGGAAAGTCTCCTGCGCCAAATCCTGCGCCAGGTTCTCTTCACAGCCAAGAAACCGCAGATAGCGCAGCAGACCCGCCTGGTGGTCCTGAACCAGCTTCTCGATTTCGACGGCGCTACGCACGTGCAACCCTGGAATGCAGAGAATTGGAAAGAGGGGTCATTGTAACCGATTAATTTCTTTCGCCAGAAAATTTGACCCCAATTCAGGCCCAATCGCATTCCCGAACTGAAACCACTCAGCAACGGAGAACGCATGTTTCGAGTCTTGCTAGCGATGATCCTGTGTACCGGCGCAATGAACGCTGCCGACATCTACGTAGACGCCGGCAGCGCGGGCAATGACGCGAACCCTGGCACCATCGGCTCACCCAAAAAGACGCTGACAGCCGCCCTGACGGCAGCCGCTAACGGCGACACGGTGATCCTGCGTGGTGGCAACTATGCCGGTGACGTTGAAGTCAGCAAAGACAACATCACAATCCAGAGCTTCAGCGGTGAATGGGCAGTTGTTTCAACCAGCCACACGAGCAGCAGCAACAGCCAGTGCGTCTGGATCACCGGCGCAAGCTGTACACTGAAGGACCTTGAGATAAGCGGCGGCTACTACTACTGCATCAAAATTGAGGGCACCACTGGCCACGTTATCGAGGACTGTCGCGTCCATGGCAGCGGACGCGACTGCTTCAAACTCGTCCCCCACAGCGACAACACAACAGTGCGCCGCTGCGAAGTCTACGATTCAGGCCTGCGCGACAGCAGCAATGCTGAGGGCATCGACAATGTGAACTCGGACAACATGCACGTGCACGACTGCTACTTTCACGACATCGCGACAAACGGGGTGTACGCCAAGGGCGGCGCTGTTGGCTGCTTGATTGAGCGCAACCTGATTACCGACTGCGGAACGGGCGGGATCTTTCTTGGGTTCCAGACCGACAGCATTTACATGAACAACGCAGGCTTTGACAACAACCCAAGCTATTACGAGAACATCGACGGTACGGTGCGAAACAACATTGTTGTCAACACAGTCTATGCCGGAATCGGGCTTTGCAGTGCGCAGAACCCCAAGGTCTACAACAACACGCTAATCAACGTCGCGACGGGCGGCATGTCGGGTTTGCACTTTCATCCGCGCGATGGCGACAACGACCTGAACCCGCCGTGCACCAACGTCGATATCCGTAACAACCTGGTTTACATGAACCAGGGTACGCGCCCACTGATGAACGTGCGCACCGGCGTGAACTCATCGAGCCAGACGTACAACACACTTGACACGTCAAATTTCACGATGGACTTCAATTTCTACTACCGCAGCGGCGGCAGCGTGGTCTTTCGCAACGATCAGACGGGCCAGACCAACCTGAGCTTCAGCGCCTGGGCGACTGCCATGGGCACCGACGCCAACAGCTACGAGCAGGACCCTGATGTCAACTTGACGAGCTATCACCTGAACGGCAGCAGTCCGTGCATCAACAAGGGCGCGAGTGTTTCCGTCAGCGACGATTACGATGGCAACACACGCAGCGGAACACTCGACGTCGGCGCTGACGAAACGGGAGGTACTGCACTACAGACTCCACCCGCGGCCGGGACGATCGGCACAGGCAACGGCGCGGGACCGGCCCCTACGCCACCGAACGCGCCGACGGCACTACAGGTTACGGCTACAGGGACCCTCGGCGCGGATCTGAGCTGGACTGACAACAGCAGCAACGAAACCGGTTTTCGTATCGAGCGCAAACCAGCCGGAGGAAGCTATGCGACAGTCACGACAACCGGCAGCAACACGACAACCTTCGGCGACAGCGGACTGACTAACGGCCAAGACTACACCTACCGCGTTATTGCCACCAACACGGCCGGCGACAGCAGCCCCAGCAACGAGGTCACAATCACGGGTACCAGCACACCGACTGCCCCGGGCGCACCAACCGGTTGCTCGGCGACTGCGCTTGGCGGGCTCAGTATTCAGGTGAGTTG
>JAGQRE010000042.1:17832-28030 GCA_020425695.1 Planctomycetota bacterium | reverse complement strand
ATGCGGTGTTCTTTGTGCCCGAAGTGCGCGGGCATCTGGCGGCTGTTGCTGGCTGGGTCGCCTTCGCGTGCCATGAAGCCGGTGAAGATTTCTTCGGTCGTGACGCCTAAGCCGAGCACGAACGTGAGGTCGCGGTAGTGGCAAAGCGACCAGTCATGGCCGGGGCGCATGACCATGCTGGCGGCCGTGAGCGCGGCTTCGTGGCCGGGGCCTGAGATCTGGAATGTGCCGCCTTTGCTCTGGCGCAGGATGATGGAGCATTTGTCCTCAACCATGCGTGAGGTGATCATGTTTTTGTAGGCGTTGAGGATCTGCTCGTTGGAGAGGCCCTTGGTGTCAACGGCGGCTTTCGGCATGGTCGTCCCTTGTGTCTTGTGCGTCGAGTGTCGGCGTAAGCATGAAACGGGGCCCAAAGCGGGGCGCCGTTTGTTGTAGCAATGCAATAAGCCCGACGATTGTGGCGGGATGCACCGGACGGGTCAAGGAACGCAATCAGCAAGTTACTGACACAGGAAGCGGGTTTTATCACGCAGGGCGGCAGGGCATGATGGGCGCCCATAGGGGGAACCATGGACATCAAAGAACTGATCAATGGTGGGTGGGGGCGGCATGAGAAGGACTCGGCCGCGCTGGCCGCTGACCTTGAGGCGAACGTTGCCCTGGCCGAGACGCCCGCGCATGTGGCGGCGTACATCCAGCTTGCGAACCACACCATCGGCGGGCACCTGAAAGACTGGCCCCGCGCGGCCGCGCTTGCGGCGCGTCTGCTTGACGGTCGCAAAGACGCCCACGAGCTGGCCGTGCCGTACAGTGGGCTCGCGGTCGCGCAGTATCTGGCGGGGCATGAGCCGGCCGCGATGGCGAGCGAGCTGCACAGCGTGCGCCTGACCGACATGGAACCGGTCAGCATGATGCTGCGCACGCGCGCCCTGGTGGCGGCCGCGTTGATCGAAAGCGGGCGTGTCGATGACGGCGCGACGGTGTACGACGCGGCGTTGAAACTGGCGCGCTCACGCGACGAGAAGCTCGCCTGCGACCAGACGCTGGCGATGACGAGTAATAATCTGGCCAGTGAATTATCAGAAAAGCCCGAGCGCACCGAGGCCGAAGACGCACTGATGCTGAAAGCCGCCGAGGCCGCGCGCGAGTTCTGGTTAAAATGCGGCACATGGGAGAATGAGGAACGCGCGGAATACTTACTCGCGATTGTGCATAATCGTTTGAACCAGCCGGACAAGGCGCTGGAGCACGCGGCCCGCGCCCTTGAAGTCATCTCTAAGAATGGCGAAGAAGTGGTGGATGAAGCATTCGTGAACCTGAGCATGGCGAAGAGTTTCAGTCTGAAGCAGGACCGCGCAGCCTACGACCGCGTCATGGCCCGAGCCGTTGAGCTCGCCGAGGAATTCAACGACGACGGACTAAAAACCTGGTTCAACGAAACCAAGGCCAAGGTCGAGTGGAATTAGCTAGGCCATCCAGCCGGGCTGGGCGGCGGCTTGTTTGATCCATTTCTTTAGTTGGGCTCTGTCGAGTTTGTCGTGCTCGTGGACGTGGAGGTAACGAACATCCTTCTGCTTTGACTCGACGGGCGGCATCGGCTCAAGCGCCGCGCCCTTGAAAAACGCGACCTTGACGTACTTCGTCACACAGTGGAAGCCGAGAAACCAGCCACCCTCCTTCGCCCCGTAAAACGGAGTGTTCCACTTAACGGCCTTGCGCACGCCCGGCACGGCTGCGGTGATCAGGGCGTCGAGTTCACGCCCGACGTCTTGCTTCCAGCCGGGCATGGCGTCTATGTAGGCCTGCACGGGCGCGTCGCCGTCAGCCTTGGCGATCTGCGGGTTGCCGCCGGACAGCAGCTTTGGCTTGGCGTTTTTTGTGGCTTTCTTGGCGGCTTTCTTTGCTGGCATGGCAGCACCCTATTCGCGCGGGCGCGGGCGTTCAACCGCTGACAGGTCAACACTGTCGGCCATCGACCGCACCGGCACTATCAAGCTAGCATACCCGCATTCGACAGGAGCAGGCACCATGGGCGACGATGCAGGGAAGGCCATCGAGAAGTTGATCGCGGACACGGGCGGCTGGCGCGGTGAGCGCCTGGGCGAGATCCGCGCGATCATTCACGCGGCCGACCCGGACGTGCTGGAAGAGATGAAGTGGAAGAAGCCATCGAACCCGGTCGGCACGCCGGTCTGGTCCGTTGCCGGCATGTTCGTCAACGCAAACGCATTTAAGGACAAGATAAAACTGACGTTCCTGCACGGGGCAAAGTTGAAGGACCCGAAGAAACTGTTCAACAACGGTTTGACAGGCAACAAGTGGCGAGCCATCGACATCAAAGAGACCGACAAGCTGAACAAGCCAGCACTAAAGGCCCTGTTCAAAGAAGCCATCGCCTACAACAAGGCGCACAACGTACCCAAAAGCATAGGCGCCAAGGGGTAGTGGTGCGCCGAGCAGTGGAGGCTGCCAAAAAGGACCAGGCTACGTTCGCGTGCCAGCCCCTAAAAATGGGGTGCTACAAAGTAGCCTGACCCCTTATTTAGTTCCCCAATGAGTTTGTTGACACTTTACTTCACGAGCTGTCCCACATTCACGGTGCGAAGCACGATGATTTTGAGCATAATGCTTGGAAGTATGGTGGGCTTGCGAAAGAGTTCACTGAGGAGATTCACAGTCCATAAGATCGGCGAGAGTCATGCCTCGACGACTTCCCTAACTTCTCAAACTTCTCAAGGAAATTCAATGTATGGGCAGGTCAGGCTACAAGTGTGCACATGCACAAAACTTCTTTCTCTCTTGATTGTGGTGACGATGTTGAATTCCTGCGGAAGCCGCGACCATGTTTCAGTTGGCGTCTGGGATGGGCAATGGGAAGGGAAGCAGGTCAGAATCCAAATCCATCCTGACGGCTCCTACGACCAGCTCAGACGCTCAACCGAGACGAGTGAGGAGTTGAGCGGAAGGGTGGAGTTTGTGGATGACGATAGGGTCATGTTCCACGGGTCCCTGAATGGCGAAAGTGGAGTGCTGATTGATGAAAGTACTCTCACTATCAGTGGACAACGTTTTCGCCGTATAGAAAAGTAAGGAGGTGTCCCTACCGAAAATTCCATCGGCCCTATTTCTAGGCATTCTTGGGGCCGAGCCAATCCAGTTCAGATTGTAGCAAAACACCGAAGGTTGGTGTCGGTCTTCGTGGTTGCCGTGCGGCCAAAGCGTCGTGACGGCCGATCATGAAGGACGAAACTCTACTTCAGGTTGGTACGAAAGAGGACCCTTGTCACCCCTGCTGGGCGACATGAAAAGCCATCTCAACAAACGGATTGGTCAACGAGCGCATGATCAGACATCCATGCATCCTGTATCTTCAAACCACCAGTCAAACCTTGAGTTGTTTTCAACAGAGCAGCATGGGCTCCAATACAAAATCACCCATCCCAGCGTCTTTCTTAACGTCTATTCGACATATTGTCCAAATACGCAAGCAGCACTCCGTCTTTCAAGTTCATCGATACGTGCTGTATCTTCGTCGTATCTGAAAATATGACGGCGGCGAGGTCACAGTTGCCGCTAAGCAAAATGTAAACAAGCGCTGGCCCTTCTGTCTTCAAAACATAGGTAACTTCGAAGCAACTGCTTGGAGTGCCCGCATGGAGTTTCTCAATTGCCAGAGCCAATGTTTCACTTATCTCATTCGTAGAGACGCTACTACAGTGACTAAGAACACCCTGGTTCGCGTCTAGTTTGCGCTGAATCCTTGTACAAAGTGGATCCCGATCTGGATTGCTCAGCACTCCCCAGACTGAGTATTCTCTAGGATCAACTCGGTATGCATGCATCTTTGTGGTACTCGTGAAGGCACTAACAAGTCTTTTCTTCTCAAGGTCACCTATCTCCATTGGGATGGACTGACTATTGTTCTGCATGTTTGTCTCATTGGCGCTTTCTGCGCAGCCGCCAACCGTGAGCATTATCAACAACAGGATAGAAGAGCTTCTCATAACACACTTCTCCATGAAATCATCCTGCAATAGGTGCCACCGTGGAGGTGGGGGCTTGTGGCTTGGCTCCGGGATGTTCTGCACCGCCGTGCTCGTACCGTCCCGCCCATTGTCTGAGATCATCGATGTACTCCTCCCATCGCGACCAGGGAACTAAAAAAGGGTCAGGCTACTTTTTGCTGCCCTGTTTCTGACGGTTTGTAGCCTGCTTCCATGCCTCGGCCTGCCCGTTATTCTCCTGCTGATCTTTGTTTCCATGTTATCAATCGCGGCAATGGCCGGGCTGCCGTTTACCACAAAGACACCAAGGGGTAGTGGTAGGCCAAAGAGCGGAAGAAGTCGAAAAGGGACCGGCTCCGCTCGCCGCGCCAGCCCTAAATAGGTAGGGTGCTATTGAGTAGCCTGAACCCTTTCTACTTCCTGCGCCCAGCCACTACCCAAACTGGAATGCGGTGATGCGGGCGTTGCCGAATGTTCCCGTGTACGGGACCTTGGCCGGGTCTTGCTCGGCGGCTCCGGCTGTTACCAATAGGGGTATCAGATGCTCTTCCCTTGGGTGGGCTTGGCGGGCGGCGGGGGCTTTGGCCCATTCCTTTAACTGCTCGTTCCGCTCTTCGGGCTCAGCGGTGACGGCCTGTTGCAGCCACTTGTCGAAAGTCTCGGACACTTCGCGCGGGTCACGGAAGAAGCCTCTTAGGTCGTGGTAGGTCATGCCACTGCCGATGATCAGCACGCCCTCGTCGCGCAGTGGCGCGAGCGCTTGTCCCAACTTGATGTGCCGCGCTGAATCAAGGTCGCTCATCAAACTCAGTTGCACCGTAGGCACGTCGGCATCCGGGAAAGCGAGTTTCAGCGGTACGAACGTGCCGTGGTCGAAGCCGCGCTGGGCGTCCTCGGCTGTGTCAAACCCCGCGCCTTGCAGCAGGTCGCGCACGCGCGCGGCCAGCGCTGGGTCGCCGGGGGCGGGCCACTGGATCTCGTAGGACTCGGGCGGGAACCCGTAGTAGTCATAAAGCATCGGTGGGTGCGATCCCGTCATTAGCGTCGGCACCGGTGCCTCCCAGTGGGCCGAGATCACCAGCAGCGCTTTCGGGCGCGCCGGCAGTGAGTCTGGCAGCCCGCGCAGAAACGCGGCTAGTTCCGCCTGGCCTGCCTTGTCAAACATAGGCAGGTCAACGAACGGCCACGGGCCACCACCGTGGGGGACGAACAGAACCGGCATGCGCGTCATGTTTCACCTCGGGAGTCTAACGCCGGGTTTGCCTGCGGAAGTCCCACAGAGCGGGAGGCGCGGGCTTCGGGACGGGACGCGAGCTTGGCTGTTGCTTTCGGGGCCTGAGGGTCAGTAATCTCGGCGGTATGCTGCGACTCTTCTTTATGTTGGTTTGCTTCTGCTTTGGTGGGTTGCTTTTGGCCCAGGCTGAGATGGACCTGTTGCGTGGCGGCACTTCCATCGCCGACGGCGGCATCGACGCGATCTCCAATACCGGCACGTCGCCCTTCAACCTTACCTACACCGTGCGCAACGACGGCACGTCTGACCTGAACCTGACCTTGCCCGTCGTGATCAGCGGCGAAGTTAACTGCACGGTCAGCCAGCTCAGTGCGCCGACTACGCCTGTCGCATCCGGTGGCGGTGAGACTACGTTTACGTTGCAGGTCACGCCGAC
Organism: Planctomycetota bacterium; assembly: GCA_020425695.1. Classification (GTDB taxonomy): domain Bacteria; phylum Planctomycetota; class UBA8742; order UBA2392; family UBA2392; genus JACKID01. Next base: position 22,356 of record JAGQRE010000042.1, on the reverse strand, counting down.
CTCGGCCTCGGGCTTCACGTTCGAGCTTTCCATTACCAACGACGACGCCGACGAGAACCCGTACAACATCACGTTCAACGGCAACTCCGGCATCCCGAGCCCGTCTTCGGGTGGGGGTGGCGGAAACGACGATTGCTCGACGGGCGAGACGACCGGCTTAAACCTGCTCTGCTGGCTGCTTCTGCTACTGCCGGCGATTCTGGGGCGGGCGTTTCTCCACAAGCGCCCAACACGGCGTGACTTACGTCGCGCCCATGATTAATCGAATCTTGATGAAGCCTCAATAATTCATTCACCGCGTACCACTACTCTCTCCAGCGTCCATATGGGGCTCTTTCTGGAACTGGAGAACAGTAATGCGATACAAGATTGCGATGGTAGCGGTTGCCGTAGCGGCCATGGCGGCTGCCATGGTTGCGACCAACCGTCCCACCAAGGCCGAAGACAAAGTTGAAGTTGATTCCGCGATTGCAAAGTATGAAGCGGTTGCCGGCGTCAGCGGCAACATCAGCAGCGTCGGCAGCGACACCTGCAACAACCTGATGACGCTGTGGGCGGAAGGCTTCCGCAAGCACTACCCGAACGTCAACTTCGCAGTTGAAGGTAAGGGCAGCAGCACGGCCCCACCGGCCCTCATCGACGGCACCAGCGACATCGGCCCGATGTCCCGCCAGATGAAGGACAAGGAAATCAACAAGTTCGAAGAGAAGTTCGGCTACAAGCCCAGCTACATCGGCGTCGCCATCGACGCCCTGGCCGTGTTCGTGCACAAGGACAACCCGGTCAAGAGCCTCAGCATGCCGCAGGTTGACGCGATCTTCAGCGAAAACCGCAAGGGCGGACACCCGGAAGACATCACCAAGTGGGGCCAGGTCGGGCTTGACGGCGACTGGGACAACCTTGGCGTGACCCTTTTCGGTCGCAACAGCGTTTCCGGCACATACGGTTACTTCAAGGAAAAGGCCCTGTTCAAGGGTGACTACAAGAAGACCGTGAAGGAACAGCCGGGCAGCGCCGCCGTGGTCCAGAGCATCAGCGTTGACCGCAGCGCCATCGGCTACAGCGGTATCGGCTACAAGACGGCCGGCGTCCGCGCTGTGCCGCTCAGCAAGGAAACCGACGGCGAAGCGTACGAAGCCACTGCCGAGAACTGCTACAACGGCAAGTACCCGCTGTCACGCTTCCTGTACGTGTACTTCAACCGCGCCCCGGGCAAGAACGTCAGCCCGGTCATCCGCGAGTTCTTCAAGTTCGTCCACAGCAAGGAAGGCCAGGAAGTGGTCCTCAAGGACGGCTTCATCCCGATGAACAAGAAGGTCTGCGACAAGTTCGCCGACGCCTACACGGACAAGTAGACACAACCGGCAGATGCGGCGGGGCGCTTCAGCGTCCCGCCGTTCTGTCACTCAGCTTTGTCTAACAGGAAATCGACAACCGTGGACGATTCACCACTTCCCCAGTACAGCCGCAAGACAACGTTCCGCGTAAAGTTCACGGACATCGCCGCCAACATCGGCATCACCGTGGGCGGTCTCGGCGTCATCCTGGCGGTCATGGGGTTGATCCTGTTTATCTTCCTGCAGGTCTACCCGCTGTTTCAGCCGGGCGACCTGGGTGAGATCCGCGAGCCGATCAAGCAGGCTGACGACAAGGCCCTGATCGTCCATTGCGACGAGTACCGCCGAGTCGGCGTTCGCATCAATGAGTCCGGCCAGGTGGTCGTTTTCTCCCTTCCGACGGGAGAGACGATCAGCGAGTTCAAGCCGGACCTGCTGGGCGACGCGACCATCAGCCGCGCGCAGATCAGCCTGCGCCCGATGACGACCGCCAAAGTTGACGGTGTCATGGACGTGCCGCATTACCACCTGCTGCTGGGCACGAGCGACGGACGCGTTCTCGTTGGCAGCGTTGCCTACGTCACCGATTTCCTGCGCTTCGAAGATGAGAAGAACGAACCGGCCGAGCTCGAGGCGCTGCACATGCCCAGCGAAGACGAATTCAAGGCCGTCGACTATCTGCCTGACACAACGGTCTACAACGACCGCCTGGTCGAACACCTGACCACATTCGGATTCTACCGCACGATTCACGCTGTCGTGAGCGTGGACCGTGCAATGGAATTCAAGGGCGACGGCAAGCCCATTGCGGCCATCCACGGCCAGATCAACAAGGCCAACGCCGAAGAAGAACGCAAGACCTGCAACCTCGTTGTCACAGGCGACGGACGCACGCTGCTGGTTCGCGAGAAGACGTCGATGAACATGTTCACCGACGAAGTTGAGATCGAGGCAGACGTCGAGGACCTCACCGAGAGAATCGCCGGCACGCCCGACTACGCGCTGGTCAATGAGCGCATGCAGCGGCTGATTTTGGCCAACCGCGACGGAATGGTTCACGTCTTCGACTGGGACCAGAACCGGGATCGCTTCGACATGAAGTACCCCGCGTTTTCCGTGTTTGCGCAGCAGGCCGACCAGGACGAAAACCGCCCCTGGCGCGACATTGTGAACGATGCCCGCGAGGACCGGGGGCTTGACGCGTCCAGTGCACAGATGGAACTGACGGCCGTGGACTATCTGCTGGGCGACCAGACCGTGATGTTCGGCGACAGCCGCGGCGGGCTACAAGGCTGGTTCGCTGTACCCAGCGAAAACGAAAACGCGCCGAAGCGACTTACCCGTGTTCGCGTTCACAACCCGTCAGGCAACGCGATCATGAAAATCGTGCCGTCGCCGATCACAAAGTCGTTCATCGCCATGGACGCCGAAGGCAGCGGGCGCGCCATCAACAACACCGGCAGCCGTGAGTTCGTCAACTTTGATCTGGAAGAGGGCATCGAAGCGGGCGTCTTCGCGCGGAAGGGTGACGGCATCATCGTCGTGACCGACAACGGCGAAGTTCACAACTGGTGGCTTGATGCGCCGCACTCCGACACAAGCTTCACCGCGATGTTCGGCAAAGTCTGGTACGAAGACTTCGAAAAGCCGGAGTACATCTGGCAGACGACTTCGGGCACCGACGACGCAGAGCCGAAGATCAGCCTGGTGCCGCTGATTTCCGGCACCCTTAAGGGCGCGCTCTATGCGTTGCTGTTCTCGGTGCCGCTCGCAGTTCTGGCCGCCATCTACACGTCCGAATTCATGCACCGGAACCTGCGCACGGTTTTCAAGCCGACGATGGAAGTCATGGCTTCGCTGCCGTCGGTTGTGCTGGGTTTCCTGGCTGCGCTGTACTTCGCGCCCAAAGCCGCAATCCTGATGCCGACCATCCTGACGGCGCTGTTCGTCATCCCCGGGCTGTTCATGGCATTCGGCTGGCTTTGGCAACGCTGCCCGCCGAGTTTCATCGGACGCTTCGGGCACCGCAGCAGCACACTGTTGCTGTTTGTGCTGCTGGGCTCAGGCATCTTCCTTAGCAATATGATCGGCCCGCGGGCCGAGGTGTTCCTCTTCCCTGCCATTGAGGGTGCCAACCCGGCGCTCGTTGATGCGACGACATTCGACGCCGTTGACGCAGAAACCGCGACAGCCCTTTCAACAGGCGACTTCCGATCATGGACCGACGGCGGGCGCGAGTTGCCCAGGGCGACGGAAGTCGAAGGGCACGTTCTGCCGAAGGGGTGGTGGATACCCGGCGGGCACAACCTGCTGCTGGTGCTGATGGCGATACCGCTGACGCTGCTTGCCGGGCTTGGCGTGAAACGCGCCATGGCGCTCAAGCCGAAGCGCGAGGGCAAAGGCCCGATTGAAAACCTGCGTGACAAGCTGGAAGGCGAGTACAAAGGCGGGTTGCGGGCCGTGGCCGTCGATGCCGTGTTTTCGCTGGGCTTTGCACTGATGCTGCTTGGGATCGGCTTCCTGTTGTCGTTAGCGATCACACCGATCATCGAATACCTGTTCTTCAGCTACGACCACCCGACGGCCGGGCGTGTAGCCGACTTCCGTCGCTGGATCACAGGCCCGGATGGCTGGAAGTACGAACAGTCGAACTCAGTCATTGTCGGGTTCGCCATGGGCTTCGCCGTCATCCCGATCATCTACACGATCGCTGAGGACGCCCTGAACACCGTGCCGAACCAGCTTCGTGCGGCCAGCCTGGCCTGCGGCGCTTCACGCTGGCAGACGACCATGCGCGTCGTGATGCCGGCCGCCATCGCCGGCATCTTCTCGGGCATCGTGATCGGTCTTGGGCGCGCACTGGGCGAGACCATGATTGTGGTGATGGCCGCGGGCGGCACACCGGTAACGGACATGCAGCCTTTGAGCGGCTTCCGCAGCCTCAGCGCGGCAATCGCCATTGAAATGCCGGAAGCGCCGCACGGCGGAACGCTTTACCGCACGCTGTTCCTGGCGGGCTTCCTGCTGTTCTGCATGACCTTCGTAATCAACACATTGGCCGAGGCAGTGCGTATCCGCCTGCGTCGCAAACTGTCGAGACTCTAGTCGTGGCGAAAGAGAAACCGAATCTTCGTATCGGCAGACGGCGCGTCAAAGGCGAGCCGTGGGTCTGGCTTTCGGGCGGCGC
>JAGQRE010000042.1:0-17732 GCA_020425695.1 Planctomycetota bacterium | reverse complement strand
ACGGTCGAGGGCATGATCGCTTTCTGGCCGAACGACATCGAAGCCATGGTGACGGGCGCGCCGCGCTATTACGTCCAGCACAGTGAGCAAGGGCAGGCCTGGGTCAGCCAGGATGACAAGTCACTGGTAGTGAAGGCCAACAAAGACGCCTTCCGCACCCTCGACGACAAACCGTACACCGGCGACAAAAGCAAGCTGCGCGCTGCCACCATGCTGGACTACGCGGACAACCGCTCGCTGTTCGACAACGGCGAAATCGAGTGGGTGATGCGCGACGCCCAGGGTGACCTGGTCGAGTTTGAAGGCAAGACAGCCACGCTTGAAGTGGGGCTGGCAAACGCGGCGCGCTACCTGATCGATATCGGGCGCGACCAACGCGAACATTACTACTCGATCAGCGCCGATGACCTTAAGCCGGACTCAACGCTCAGTGCGGACCAGCGCCAGAAGCTGCTCGGGAACCTGACGATTGAACACCCGAAGCTGAAGACCATCTACCTGGCCGAGAACGGTAAGAAGCTGTGCGTCCAACGCGACTGGAAGTACCTCGACGGTACGCCGGTTGAGCTCGACTTCAAAACACCACGGCAGGCCACCATCGCTGATTACCGCGAGTTGCGCAGCCTGTTCGACGGACAACAGTGGGTGCTTGCGGACACGACAGGCACCGTGGTTACGGAAGACCGCGGCGACCAGAAAGTGGCCGTCACTCCGGGCGAATTCATCGACAACCCGGAGAAGTACCCGTCGCCGTGGGGCTATCTTGATGAGGAAGGCAAGAAGGTCCCCGTCGAGAAACTGTTCGACGACGACCGCTACCGCGATTACCGCCTGCTGGTCGGTACGGTCCGGGGCGAGCGCGCCATGGACGTCCGCGAACTCCCGCCCAACGAAGACGGCACGCCGATTCGCTCATACCAGCTTGATACCAAGCCGACCGAGTTACTGATCCGTCAGGGCAATCAGGGTGAGGACCTGTACGGGCGTGACGCCTACTTCCGCTGGGTTCGTGTAGACATTCCGCACCTTGAGTCGCTGCGCCGCACCCGCGAATCGGCCTATGCAGAAACCGTGCTGGCCCGCAAGCAACTGCCCGGCGCGGTGCTGATTGAACGCCTTGAAAAGGGCGTCATGACCGGCTTCGTAACGCGAGTAACGGTCGAGGGCGAAGTCATTGCGGACATCGAGAAAGACGGGCGCGACAAAGTGCTTGAGGTCTTCCTTGAGCAACAGCAGGTCTGGCACGAAAAGTACGAGAAGCGCTACTCGGTTGAAAAGTACGACCTCGGCAGCGTGAACTTCGACTTGAAGGACAGCGAAGACACGCTCAAGCGCATTCGATATGAACATCGCGACTCACGCGACATCGTGGCAGCCCTCGATGAACTGGAGATCAAGTTCAAAGAGTGGCAGGCCATGGAGCCTTTGGACAAAGACTATCCAACCACCAAAGAGTACGACGTCGCGCGCGCCGAGTGGCTGGACAAGCTGCCAGCCAAGCTCGACGAGTGGCAGGACGGACTTGCCAGGTACAACCTGTCGGAAGAAGAAACCACGCCGCTTGAGCGCGCCCGCGAAGTGCAGGAAGCACGCGCCAAGATCCAGGCCGAGGATTTCGCGCGACTGCGCTATGAAGTCAACAGCATGCGCAACGCCGAGGCCGAGGCTACGTTCACGTTCGAGACGCCTGACGGCATGACGACTGAGCTTGTGCTGGCGCACGTGGTACGAGCCTTCCAGCCGAATGAGCTTGGGCTGTTCGGCAAGCTCGGCACATACGGCGCACGCGTCTGGGAGTTTCTCACCGACGACCCGCGCGAGGCAAACACCGAGGGCGGCATCTGGCCGGTCATCATCGGCACGCTGATCATGACGCTGCTGATGTGCTTCGCGGTTGTACCTTTCGGCGTGGTCGCCGCGCTGTACCTGCGCGAGTACGCCAAACAGGGTCCGATCGTAAGCGCCGTACGTATCGCCGTGAACAACCTGGCCGGTGTACCGAGTATCGTTTTCGGCATCTTCGGGCTTGGCTTTTTCTGTGTGATGATGGGTGGAACGGTGGACGACCTGTTCTTCCCTGAGCTGCAGCCTGCGCCGGTCTTCGGCGGCGGCGGCATCATGTGGGCGGCCCTTACGCTGGCACTGCTGACCGTTCCTGTTGTCATCGTCAGCACGGAAGAAGCCCTCAGCGCCGTGCCATCAAGCCAGCGTGAAGCCAGCCTGGCGTGCGGCGCCAGCAAGTTCCAGACAGTGTGGAAGGTGGTATTGCCGCAGGCCTTGCCGGGCGTGCTGACGGGCACAATTCTGGCCATGGCGCGCGGCGCCGGTGAAGTTGCGCCGCTGATGCTGGTGGGGGCCGTGAAGTACGCGCCGTTCCTGCCGGCGGACGGCACGCCGCCGTTTATTCACCTTGAGCGCAAGTTCATGCACCTGGGTTTCCATATTTATGACGTTGGCTTTCAGAGTCCGAATGTGGACAATACCAAGCCGCTGGTTTTCGCGACGGCTCTGGTGTTGATCATGTTGGTCGCTGTACTCAACGTCTTTGCCATCCGGTTGCGAAACAAGCTTCGCAAGAAGTTTGCAACCAGCCACGTATAACGGAGCTCGCCATGAATGAAGGAGCATCCGCAGCAGAAAAGGAAGTCATGTCGGTTGAGAACTCTGAGCCTTCCACGGCATCTCGCATGTCGCCGACAATTGCCACGGACACCAGCAGCTTCGGCGATGCGGAAGACCCCACGCAGCTTGAGCCGGCCGTTCGCGTTGAAGACTTCAACCTGTGGTACGGCAAGTCCCACGCGCTGAAGAACATCAACCTGACGTTCCCGAAGAACCGGGTGACCGCGCTGATCGGCCCGTCCGGCTGTGGTAAGTCAACGCTGCTGCGCAGTATCAACCGCATGAACGACCTGATCGACAGCGTGCGCACTGAGGGCAAGGTGTATCTTGGCGAAGACGATATTTTTGATCGCAACCAGGACACCATCGAGTTGCGCAAGCGCTGCGGCATGGTGTTCCAGAAGTCGAACCCATTCCCCAAGACGATCTTTGAAAACGTCATCTACGCCAACCGTATCGCCGGTGAGCGCGGCAAGAAGAAGCTTGAGGATATCGTCGAGTACTGCCTGAAGCGCACGGCCCTGTGGGACGAAATCAAGGACCGTCTCAACGAAAACGGCAGCATGCTTTCGGGCGGTCAGCAGCAACGCCTTTGCATTGCGCGCGCCATCGCCAACCAGCCCGACGTCTTGTTGATGGACGAGCCTTGCTCAGCGCTTGACCCGGTCAGCACACAGAAGATCGAAGAGCTGATTCTTGACCTGCGCAAGAACTTCAGCGTGATCATCGTAACCCACAACATGCAGCAGGCTGCGCGCGTGGCGGACTTCACGGCCTTCATGTACCTGGGTGAGTTGATCGAATTCGGCGCAACCAGCGAGATGTTCCTGAAGCCCAAGAAGAAACAGACTGAGGATTACCTCACCGGTCGCTTCGGCTAGGGCCTTCTCCGGGTTCGTCAGCGCGAGCATCAGGAAAGGCAACTGCGGCACGCGACGACGCCAAGAGCGCGACGGGCGCGACGAACTACACTGCCCCGCCCCAGCCGAAAGGCTGGGGCGGAAGTTCACCAGAAACATCGAATGCGCCGTCGTGATGTCCCGTCATGTCCATTGATGTGAACTTATGGTTGCTTTCATGAGCCCGTGGCATCGTGGCGCTCGTTGCGTCTTTGCGTGCCGCAGTTGACGGGGATTGTTTCCCGCCGTTTACGCTTGTTGCCTCTGCTCAATGGTGCAGCCAGTTCTTGAGTAGCTGGTGCCCGTGCTGGGTGAGGATCGCTTCCGGGTGGAACTGCACACCTTCCATTGCCAACTGCGAGTGCTTCAGACCCATGATGACGCCGTCTTCCGTCCGTGCGGTGACTTGCAGGTCGGGCGGCAACGTCGCCGGGTCAACCGTGAGTGAGTGATAGCGCGTGGCCGTGAACGGTGACGGCAAACCCCGGAAGACGCCGGCGCCCTCGTGCACAATCTCACTGGTCTTGCCGTGCATCAGTGTCGGCGCATTGACGACGTTTCCGCCGAAGTGCTCAGCGACGGCCTGATGGCCAAGGCAAACCCCCAGCAGCGGCAATCGCCCGGCGCAAGCCGCAATCAGTTCCAGCGTGATACCGGCGTTCGAAGGCCTGCCCGGCCCCGGCGAGATGCAGACGCGATCGGGCTTGAGTGCCAGCACGTCGCTGGGCGTCAACTCGTCGTTGCGCGCAACGCGAACGTCCTCACCCAGTTCCATGAAGTACTGGGCCAGGTTGAACGTGAACGAGTCGTAGTTATCGAGAAGAAACAGCACGCGCGGATTCTGACGCGCGCGCCCGTAACTGCAACTGCGAGTTAACCGCGAAGAACCACTGAGCAAAGCAACTGCATCACGCAACGCCGCAACGAGCGCGAGGACGCAACGAACTGCAACTACTGCCACAACCAGCACGTCGGCAGCAGGAGGCTTTATTCGACTTATTCGGAAAGCTCGTAGCGTCGTGGCGCTCGTCGCGCCGTTGCGTGCCGCAGTTCTTCGTGAAGCTTCGTGGTTGCAACACAGTTACTGTTCGAAGAGTTCGATCCCGACTTTCGGAATCCATTCGCGGATGTCGTACTTGGCGATATCGAGCTTCTTGAACGGGTCGTCTTCGAATGCCGCCACGGCGTCGTTCACGCTCTCGGCCTTGAGCAACAGCATGCCACCGGTGCGCGGGTTGAACGGCCCGCTCATCAGCAGCAGGCCGCGCTCTTTCAAGCCGGCCGAGAACGCACGGTGGGCAGGCGTGTGTTCTTCCACCACGCTCATGTCCTGGATGTATTCGATCGTTACGACAAAGTAGGGCATAAATTCAGGTTACAGGTTTCAGGCGTCAGGTTACAGGGTGGTTCCTGACCCCCGAAACCTGAGACCCGTTCTAGAACGGTGGCTCTTCGCCGCCGTCCGGCAGGCTGGTTGCGTAATCGTCGTAGCCGCCCGGGCCGCCGCCGTAATCGTTGTCCGGGCCTGAACCAGAAGGTGCGCCGCGACCGCCGCCCTGGTTGTAGTTGCCGCGCCCACCGCCGGACTGGCCCCGATTGCCGCCGCCGCCGCCGCCTCCACCGCCTTCGCCGGTACCACGGTTGAGGAAGGTGCAACTAACGCCGTGAACCTTCAGCTTGCTGCGGTTTTTGCCGGTTTCCTTGTCGACCCACTTGTCCTGCTTCAGTGAGCCTTCGATCAGTAGTGGGTCGCCTTGCTTCTTCCAGCGGCAGATCAGCTCGGCCTGCTTGCCCCAGAAAGTGACCTCAACGAAGTGGGTCGATTCCTGCTTGTTGCCGGATTTGTCGGTGAAGTTCTCGTTGACGGCCAGCGTGATGTCCGCCAGTTGCGTGCCGCTCGGCAGACTGCGCAGCTCAGGCGTGCGCGTCAGGTTGCCCATCAGGATGACTTTGTTGAAGCTTGCCATTTCTATTCTCCCTCCGGTTGGGTTCGTGTTCGTGAGTTACCGAACTTCGCTCAAGGTCCCGGATACCTCGGGTGCTCCATGCACCCGCGCTGACTATATCTTGGGTTGCGACAGTTCCAGCCTGTTCACGGGTGTCAGAAACGCAATCCAAACCAGCCCCGCCGTTGTAATCGCAAACCCACGTCAAAGCGCTAGACTTGAAGCTATCGAAAGGAGTCAGCATGAGTCTGCTTGAATTTTTCTACCCCGAACAGGCGCAAGCCGCGCGCTTGCGTGAAATCGCCCACACGCTGAAGGCCAATGAGTCCAGCAAGAAGCGCGCATTGAGGGCAACCGACGAATTGCAGGACGACATTAATACCCTGGCGCTGGTCTGCATGGGTATCGTTGCAGCGCTGGTCGAAAAAGGGCTGATCAGTGAGCTGGACCTCGAGATGCAGCTTCAGCGTATCGATGGGCTGGACGCCGTGGATGACAAGGGGCTCGACCCCAACGTCCTGCGCGGCGCACTAGGGCTGAAGAAGCCTGAAGCCAGTGCACCGCGAAGACGTGTCGCCAAGCCGCCTGTCGCCGGGAATAGGCCGCTGAAGGACGTCAAGAAACCGAAGGCGCGCTAGGCTGTCCTGCTTGTGCCCCACTCCAAACGAAGTCTCCCGCCCCAGCCGAGAGGCTGGGGGTCGCCGAAGGCGACACAGCTTTTCGCACCATGCTTTGTTGTCGCTTTCACCGACCCCCGCGCTATCGCACGGGGCGGGACAGAATCTCTCACGCCTATAAACGCAAAGCGGCCCCGACGAATTCGCCGGGGCCGCGTTTATTGATCTGCCAAGTTACTTGCTGACGCTGGCGTTGCCCTTGGTCCAGAAGTTGACGACGCCTTCAAACAGCGCAGCCGCCATCTTTTCCTGATAGTCCTTCTGGGTCAGGGTTTTGGCCTCGCCTGCATTGCTAAGGAAGCCGAGCTCAACCAGAGTCGCAGTCATCTTCGTCTTCTCAAGCACACGCAGTCCGCGCGGGTCCTTCTTGGCGCCGCGGTTTGGGCTGGTTGTTGCCTTGTCCATGGCGACAGCCAATGCCTTGGCAAACTCGCCGCCCGGCACAGAGTTCTTATTGTAGAAGACTTCGAAGCCGGTCACGCCGTCGTCGTTCGGCGCGATGTTCGCGTGAATGCTCATGAACAGATCGCACTTGCCGCCGTTGGCGATGTCGCAACGGTCATCAAGGTCAGGGTAGACGTCCGTGGTGCGGGTCATGATGACCTTGGCGCTGGCGCTCTCGCACAAGTCACGCAGCATCAGCGCGACGGGCAGAACAACCTGCTTCTCTGAAACACCGTTGCCGATACCGCCCGGGTCGCTGCCGCCGTGCCCGGCGTCGATGCAGATCGTGAGCCCTTTCAGCACGGTGGAAGTCGCCTTGTTTTCGACCGACGGCTTCGGCGCTTCGGTCTTGCCGATGGGCTCAAGCTTGTACTCGATCTTCGATTCACGCAGAGGCGTGCGGACGAGGTCATGGCGACCGAAGTGCTTGCAAACATAGTTGAAGGTTGATTCGGGCAGCATCAGGTCGTTGCCGCGTTTTTCAACGGCATCGCGTTCCTGCTGCCAGCGTGCGCCGTTGATATTGAGGTAATCCGTCCCGATCCGGAAGATCAGCTGGTCACCCTGGGGGCTCAACAGCGTGTAATCGTAGGCTCCGGGGCCGGTTTCGTAGGTCCAGCCAAGCTCAGACGCCATCTCGGACAGCATGATGTTCCGGGGCTCATAGCCGCTGACGAGTGGGTCCTGCGGCGGAATCTGCCCGGTCGTTGTGCAGCCTGCGACAAACAGGGCGATGGCGGCGAATAGGATGAGTGAGGTGCGCATTAGGCTTGCTCCACGTTCGTTGGCGTGCCGTCCCGCAATGGACGGGCGGTCAATGGGGGCTATCGGCAAGGACCGGGCTGTGGATTGAGCAATTGTTGCAGAATGTGGCTTTGGACACGCCCGAATGTTGTTTGGGCGCCTCCGAAGTCCGCCGTGATAGCCGCAAACGAAAGCCTGAACCGCCAACATAACCCGTTTGCTTTAGGACCTTACGCGAGTAATGTAATCGGTCCGACAAGTGAACCAGAGACTCCCATGGACCTGACCCGAATCGGCACACTCGCCATACTACTAATCCTGCTGAGCGGGTCGGTGTTCGCGCAGGATGCCAAGCCGGACCTGGCTGAGCTGTGGGAGACAGGCTCGTTGTGGGAAGTCGGCGACAATCGTGAACTGGTCAAGGACGCCCGGCAGGAGCTGATTGACGCCGGTGAAGACGGGCTGAAGTTCGCACTCACAAAGCTGGATGCCGGCGACACGCTTCACATCCGCTGCCTGCGCGCCGTGTTCAAGGGCTTCGGCGCAAGCGCCTACGAAGGACTCGTCGAGAACATCACGAATGAGAACGCCACAGCCCGGCGCAACGTCGCCGAGCTTCTGGCGCAACTGGATGACCCACGCGCCGCTGAGCCGCTACTTGAACAATGCCGCGTCGAGGAGTCGCTCGGTACGCGACTGGCACAACTGGCCTCACTGGCCAAGTGGAAGGTCGAAGACGCGATTCCGCTGCTGGTTGAGATCTCACAAAGCGACGTCGACCGTATCCGCCATCGCGCAACAAGCCTGCTTGGCGAGTATGAGCAGCAGGCGGCCGTGACGCGCCTGATTGAAATGCTGGACGACGCGGTCTTCTACGTTCGCGACGGCGCCCGCGACGCCTTGAAACAGGGAACGCCGGACACCCGCAGCGTTTGTCTGGCCCGCCTGCTGGAACATCTTGCCCTGCCCGGCGCCGAGCAGAACCTGCAGCGTATCCGCCTGCTGCTGCCGATTGTCGCCAGCCTCGCTGACGACGGCGTACCGGCGGTGCTGGAACTCGCCCTGAAGCACGAGTCTGGGCTTGTGCGCGGCGACGCAGCCTCGGCACTGGTTACCTGGAAGCAGGGCGCCGGACTGCTGAATGAGCAAGTGGATGTGATTGAGCTACTGAATTCGGCCATCGACGCCGAGTATGACCCCTACGCGAAGTCAGCTATCGAAACCGCTCGCAACAAGTTGACCAAGCCCGACACGAAGTGACAGCTATGAGCAACAAAAAAGGTTTTGGCACCTTGGTAAGCGCCGACGACGCGCTTGATACGATCCTGTCGAAACTACGCCCGGTCACCGGGACCGAGCTTTGCGCGGTCCAGGACGCTGACCTGCGCGTTCTCGCAGAAGACCTGAAAAGCACAATCAACGTGCCCGCCTTTGACCGCGCCGCCATGGACGGCTTTGCGGTCCGCAGCGAAGACCTGGAAGAGCCGGGCATGCTGAAAATCGCCGGCAAAGCGCTCGCCGGTAACGGCTACAAAGGCACCGTCAAGAAGGGCGAATGCATTGAGATTGCAACAGGCGCGCCTATGCCAAAAGGCGCCGACGCAGTCGTCATGATCGAGAATGTCCAGGTGGTCGGGCAGGCCGTCAGCTTCAAATCACCCGTCGCCAAGGGCGAATATGTCGGGCTCAAGGCTGAGGATATCGGCAAAGGCGATGTTGTGCTCAAGCGCGGCACCGTGATGGGCCCGGGGCAGATCGCGGCTGTTGCCATTATCGGCAAGGCAAAGATCAAAGTCGTCAGCCGCCCGAAAGTACTGATCTTCACTACGGGTGATGAAGTCGTCACACCAGGCAAGCAGTTGAAGCAAGGCCAGGTTTATGACTGCAACAGCTACGCCATGATGACCATCGCGCGCCGTGCCGGTGCCGAAGTCACGTATCGGCCGAACGTGAAAGATACGTTGCCTTCGCTGACCAAAGCCCTGTCTGAGGCAGCCGCACAGTATGATCTGGTTGTATTCAGCGGCGGCACCAGCGTGGGCGCGCGCGACTACGCCCGCGAGGCCGTGGCAGAACTCGGGCGCGTGCTGGTACACGGCGTTGCCGTGAAGCCGGGCAAACCGGTGCTGTTCGGGATGATCAAGAAGTGCGGCGTGTTCGGCATGCCGGGTTATCCAACAAGTTGCCTTTTGACGGCCAAGCTGTTTCTTGCGCCCGCGATTCGCTGGCTGGCGCACAACCGCTTCCATGAGCGCCGCAAGAAGATCGTCACCCTGGGTCACGAAGTTAAGCAGGACAAGACCAAGCAACTGCTGCTGCCGGTCAGCGTCGACGACCACGACGTGGCCTGGAGTACCTTTAAGGGTTCCGGGGCAATCACCAGCCTGAGCGAAAGTGTCGGCTACATCGAAATCGACGCCGGTGACGGCGTGGTCGCCAAGGGTGCGGAAGCAACCTTGCGCGTCATATCCTGAGCAACAACCGCCTAAACCCGGGTTTCGATCAGCGTCTTGTCGGCTGTCTGGATCGCCAGCAGTTCCATGAATGCCGGGTACAACGGCAAGGCCAGATGCGCGGCAAACGCTAGCGCGCCGGGACGGCCACGTCCCTGCAGCACAAGATGCCCGCGCTCAACACGTCCGCTTGCATACAGCGGGATATTCAATGAGCCGCGCTGCAGGTCGGGCACGCCGACACTCCAGACGCGTTCTCCTTCGTCACTGAACAGTGCGATGGCCGTAACGTCGCCCAGTTGCATCCACTCAATCAGGGTTGCATCCGTCAGGGCGGCGTGTGCGCCTGACTCCGCGGCCTGACGCGCCAGTTGTTCAGCGCAGTCCGTGGCGGCGCCGGCGTTCCGCAGATTGCGCGGGTTCAAGTAGCCGCCGATGGCATAGACGGCCAGGTACAAGCCAAGCGGCAGCGCAATCGCAACGCCTGCCAGCCATAGATTAATGTCCATCCAGACCGCGCCCGCAGCGCCCAACGCAGCCATGAACAGGAGCGTGCCGGTCGTCCGCTGCGAGTTGCCGTTGAAAAGCAGCATCAGAATGTGGTGGATGTGTCCACGGTCAGCCCGCAACGGGCTTGAGCCCTGAATCAGGCGGCGGAAGAACACCATCGTGATGTCCACAACCGGCAAGCTCAGCAGCAGGAACAGCGGTACTACCTGTAACTCAAAGGCCTGGGTACCCGACGTCGTTTCAAGCGGTTCAACTACAGCACGCAACGCGAGCGTCGCGACCATGAACCCAAGGAACATGCTGCCCGAGTCACCGAGGAACGTCTTCGGCTTACCAAGGTTGAAGCGCAGGAAAGTCAGCGCGGCGACACCCAGAGGCAGCGCAAGTTCAAGGCGCAGCTCACCACCGGTTGTTGAGTACATGCCAATGCCGAAAAGCGCAATGAACGCAGCACCCGAGCACAGCCCGTCCACGCCGTCGATCATGTTGTAGGCGTTGATCACGGCGACGATAAAGATCACCGTCAGAGGCAACGACATCCAATCAAACGAGAAGTGGGCGAACCCGGCCAGGTTCACGAAGTCGATCTTGAAATCCAGAAACCACGCCACGACGCCCGCAGCGGCCTGCACCGCCAGCTTCGCAGCAGCACCGAGTGGGCGCAGGTCGTCCATGAGCCCAAGCCCGGCAATCGCGAACGCGGGCAGCAGGAGATACAGGTGGTTGGTATCCGTCAGGTAGCTTTCGGGCAGGTCCAGTGCGCGCGCGACCATCATCTGCACGAGCAGCGACGCGACCAGCGCCGTGACGACGGCCATACCGCCGGATTTCGCGACAGGCTCAGCGTGAACACCGCGCAGTTTCGGACCGTCAATCAGTCCGAGTCGCCACGCCGTACGACGGAACCAGCGCCCGCCTGCCAGCACGACCAGCACGGCAGTAACCACCGCCGCCGCATAAGGAAAGTATTGCTGCATAACCCCGTTGCCTCATCCTGAGCGTTGCACTACCCGACGAAAGCCAGCATCAATAGCCCCACGATGCTAACCACCGCCGACATTCCCACTGCATAGGCCGAGCCAGGCGGCATGCGCTTGAGTTGGCCAAAGGCCCCGCCGCAGATGATGAGTGCCGAAGCAAACCCCGCCGCGCCGATGCCCGCAAACAAAGTCGTCAGGTCGTAGCTTGAGCGCATCAGCGCCCAGCCATGACCGGTATCTGTCACCTCATAGCCGCCACTCGTACCGACCCGTAAGTCAAAGTTGCCGACCACACATATCGACAAGCCGGCCAGCCCGACCATGCAAAGCACCATGCAGGCGATGGCCGCCTCGCGCGAAAACCCGCGCGCGCGAAGCTCAGAGTGCTCTGAGGCCGCAGCCTTGCGTGCGCTTTCGCGCACCAGCAGCTCTTCGTCCAGCATCTTATCGCTGTGCGGCATTGCTTTGCTCCAGCACGGCCGGTGCGTTGTCGCCCACACGCGTGCAGATGAAATTGCCAAGCACCACTGCGTCCATCTTCGTCCGCGAGAAGCAGTCCAGCGCTTCACGCGGTGTACAAACTATCGGCTCATTTTCGTTGAAGCTTGTGTTCAAGACACACGGAATGCCCGTGCGCTGCTCGAAGGCGTCGATCAGTGACCAGTAGCGTTCGTTGTCTTCGCGCCGCACCGTCTGGACGCGACCGGTGTGGTCTACGTGGTCCACGGCCTGCAGCTGCTCGCGCTTGTCTGCGCGTGTCCGATAGACCATCAGCATGAACGGCGACTCGTGGTCGCTCTCGAAATAGTCGCCCAGGCGCTCAGCCTTGATGCTCGGCGCAAACGGGCGGAATGGCTCGCGCTGCTTGATCCGCGAATTCAGGATATCTTTCATACGCGGGTGCCCGGGGTGGGCGACAATGCTGCGGTTACCCAACGCGCGCGGGCCCCACTCCATGGCGCCCTGGAACCAGCCGACGACCTTACCGTCCGCAATCTCCTTCGCGGTCTCGGCGTACAGTTGGTCGTCTTCAAGTCGGGTTACCTGCAGGCCCGGGGTCTCGGCCAGCTCTCGCTCAATCTCTGCATCGCTGAAGCTGCTGCCCCAGTAGGCGTGGCGCATCTCGAACCGTGGCTGCCCCGCGCGGGCCGACTGCCAAGCCGCAGCACCCAGCGCCGTGCCATCGTCGCCGGCTGCCGGCTGAACGTAGATTCTCTCGAACGATGTATTCTCAAGCAGTTTGCCGTTGGCCACGCCATTCAGTGTCACGCCGCCCGCGAGGCAGAGGTCGGTGAGCCCGGTCCGGCGCTGCACCAGATTGGCCAGATGGACGAATGCGTCCTCAAGCCGCGCCTGCAGACTGGCCGCGAGGTCCTTGTCGCGCTGCGTAATCTCGCTGCCGCGCTGGCGCGCTTCGCCGAACTGGTCGATCCACTTGCGCGTATACAACGGCCCGAAGCTGGGGCTGCCATACTCGTCGCTGCCGGTTTCGACGCCTTCGGTGTGGTGGTTGAAGAACGTCAGGTCCAGCTCAAAACCGTCATTCGTAAAACGCAGCAGCTTGTTGAAGAAGTCGCTGTAGGTCGGGTCACCGTAGGGCGCGAGCCCCATGACCTTGCCCTCGTCCCCGTAGCGATCAAACCCGATGTACTGGCAGACGCCGGTGTACAGAATCCCGAGGCTGTGCGGATATGTCACTCGCCCCAGTACCTTGATGTCGCTGCCTTCACCGACACCCCACATGGCGCTGGCGAAGTCGCCGAAGCCGTCCAGGGTCAGAATCGCCGCGCGCTCAAAGGGACTGACGAGAAAGCTGCTGGCCGCGTGGGCCAGGTGATGCTCAACGCGGCGAATCGGCGCCTTGAGCTTGTCAGGCGCGAGCCCGCAGGCTTCGGCAATCTGAACATCAAGCTCTTTCAGCCCGGCGCGGTCTTTCAGGCGCTTGCCCGCGACCTTGGTAGTGCGTCGGAAGTTCTTGACGATGTACGCCAGTCGCTTGCGCAGGTTCGCGGTGCTGTCGCGGGCGATGGCGATCTCGTCAACATCGCCCAACGTCACGCCGCCGATCTTGAGCACCTCGGGGATCGCCAACGCAGGAAATCCTGCACAATGTTTGATTCTGCTAAGGCGCTCTTCTTCAACAGCCGCAACCAGACGCCCGTCTGCATACAGCGCAGCGGCGGCGTCAGCGTGGTAGGCGTTGATCCCAAGTACCAGCATAGGCAGCTTCGGGGCGAGGTCGACTCATCATCGACGAAGTTATCCACAAGCAGAATGCGACGGAAATAGTCTACTACAGCGCCTGTCTAATCGCAAAAAGCTTAGTCTGGGCTTGGGTTTGCAACGATTATGACAGATTAGTGAAACAGCACTTAACGCACATTCAACTATGTGCCGTGGCTCACGGAGATCGAGGGAAATCGGTCTAGACTCTGCCCTCGTGGGCTTCCATGTACGCCTGAATCAGGTCGCGTTGCGTGATTGCGCCGACGAGCAAGCGTTTGCCGTTCTCGCCGTGTTTTACGACCGGAAGCGCGGTGTTTGGCAGGTCGCGCAACTTCACGTAGGCCGTGTCGATGTCGTCTTCGTCCAGATCAACAGCGGCCGAGGACGTCACAAGGTCGGCGGCACGCACCAGGTCTTTCATGACCGGGTCGAAGCCGGCGTCCTTGATCTCGTTGTAGCTGATGAAGCCGACGTAGAAGCCGTCCTTGTCCACAATCGGAAAGCTGTCGTGCGTGTAACTCTCAATAAACTTCGTGATTTTGTCGAAGCTGGCGTCCATCGAAAGCGCTTGGGTTTTCTTCAGCACAAGGTCGCCAAGCTGGCGCTCTTTGCGTTTCTTGCGAAGCCCCAGATGACTCAGAAATTCGGTCACCACAGCAACAAACTGATTCCCCGACGCGATACGTTCTTTGTGTTTTACGGCGTCCACGATGCTCACTTCGCCGGACCGGATCACCGCGACCTTCACCAGAATCGGGCCTGCAATCTCGAACACCAGCACGGAGCCCAATACCAGCGCCATCACTTGGTCGGCCAACGGGTGCTTCCAGTTGCTCATGACGGTCGCGATGGCAATCGCAATCGCGCTTTGCGACAGCAGTGAATAGGACATCATGCCGGCCTGATTCTTCGGCAGTTTCGCCCAGCGCGCCCCCGCCCATGGGCCGATGGTCTTTCCGATGGTACGCAGAACAACGAACACAACGCCGATTGCACCAAGGGCGGCCAGCGCCCGTACGTCTAGTTTCGCGCCGCTAAGGATGAAGAAGATGACGTAGAACGGAATCTCAAGCGTACGCATCTGGTCGCGCAGGGGCGCACCCTTGATGGTACTGTTGCCGTACGCAAAGCCCGCTACAAGCACCGTCAGAATCTCACTGCAGCCGGCCAAATGCGCCAGCCCTAGAGAGATCATCAGCCCACCAAGCGACAACAGCATCCGCAGCGCGGGTTTTTCTTCGACTGTCTCCAGATACGACAGCCCGACGCCAACAAACGCGCCAATCGGGAATGGCAGCAGAATCCACTGCAGGCTTGTTGCGACGTTGCCGGTCAGGAAGGTCTTTCCTTCGGGCACATCGAAGATGAATATCGAGACGATCCCGAACAGGATCAGCGCAACCACGTCGTTACGCGCCACGGCGGCCTTGATGTGCCGCGCCACCGGCCCGTCGGCGTTGTATTCGCGCACCACTGCCAGCGTCGCCGCCGGGGCCGTAGCGACAGCAAAACAGCCCAAAATCAGCCCTAGACGCCAGTCGCCGCCGGTCAGAAGCGCTACGCCGGTGACGCCGCCCGCGACAAGCAGGAAGGTCAACGTGATTTCGACCAGCGCAATGCGGTTTGCTGACTTGCTGACCGACCCAAGGGTTTTCAGCGTCAGGTCAGCGCCGACCAGGAAGACAATCAGGCCCAGCCCGATTTCTTTCACGACCTGCATGCTGCTGAGGAAGTCCTGATTGATCAGGCCCGCGGCGTAGGGTCCAGCCGCCAACCCGACCAGCAGGTAGGCTGTCACTTTCGGCAGATACTTGAGGCTGGCTGAGGCCCTCGCAACGACGAGGGCGGCGATAAACAGGAAGGCCAGCACGAGCGCGCCGTTCGGTGCGAACAGCTCATCGCGTAGATAATCGAGTACTTCCGTTACATTGACTTCGGCCAGGGGCATCGACACCTAGAGTCCGAAAAAGGCGGCACACAGATAGCACATATACCCGTTTCGCGCCAAACCTTTCGACATCAAGACAGCGTCAGGATCAACGCCGGCCATCGGGATCTTCGGGGGTAAAGCTGTCCGGCTCGTCCTGCTGGTAGCTCCAGGACGGGTCACTCGGGTAGTACTTCTCGACGTCTTCCCAGTGCTCAACCTGTGAGCGCCCGCGCATGCGAAGCAGGATCACGGCCAACGGCACCAGCAAACCGGTCATGCCCAGCAGCATCCACCACAAGTTGCGACCGAAGAAGCCGGCGGTGCGGTCGCTCGCGCGGTCCTGATAGTCGGCCAGCCAGACAGCCTCGAACTCTTTCATGGAAGCCCCGGTCGTGCTCTCGAAGGCTTCGTCGAACGGCCCTTTGCCGCGCTCCAGCTGTTTCATGAGTCGCTTGAAATCACCTTCGCCGTACTTCTCAACGATCAGGCGGATGACTTCGCGTACTTCAATGTAGGCCGCACCGGCGCGTGCTTCGTCACGCAGGGACCGCTCGAGGTCGTCCATGCTCTCGAATTCAATGAACGAGGCGGCTCCGGCCGCCTCTCGCAACTCATTCAAAGCCACCGACTCGACATACTGCGCCACGCCTTCTTCGAACCACAGCGGATGTGCGACACGCATCGACGAGCCCATAACCAGGTGCGCGATCTCGTGGCGCAGGACGCCGATCGGTTCAAGTTGACGGTCATGAATGCCGGACAGGTTCAGCACGATTCGTCGCCGCGACGGAATCGCATAGCCGAGCACGCCCTCGGCGTTCATGCCTACGCCGTCTCGCGCCGCCAGGTCCGCAAACCCCTTTGCGCCGCCGGCAATCACGAGCGTCAGGTCTTCGTCGTCACTGAGCCCCGTCTTGTTCTCGACATGCGAGAACGCCGGCTCAACCTGCGCCGTAAGCCTCGCAACAGAAGCCGCACTGGCGCCCACAGACTGCACGTCAACTTCACGCGCCAACAGGGGCGCAGCCAGTACAACGCAGCAGATCAGGCAAATCAGGCGTGACATGGGCTTGCTTTGGTGATGGCGCAGACCGAACGGGTCAACGCCCCTCAACGACCTTCAACGCCGCCGCGGACCATCCACAGGTTGACTTGACCGACGTCGTCTTCCTCAACGCCCTGTGCGCCCAGTGAATTTCCGCTTAAAGCGTCAGCGGGCAGAACCGCGACCAGCAGGAACTCGCCTTCGCCCGGCAGCAAACCCGCCCCGATCAAGCGCGACTCGATACCACCGAGGCTCAAAGCCATCGCCATACGGTCTTCGGGGTTGATTGAGAACATGGCGCCCAGCGTACCGAGCTCAAGGTCATCGGTGTCGTCCGCGACCTGGGCTGCAAGGCTGTCGACGTCGTCCGGCAAGATGGTGCTGTCGCTGAACGTGACGCCGGCGTCCGGCCCGCCCTTGGCGCCAATCTTCGAGACATAGTGCCACTTACAGGACGTGCCGCCGGCGACAGGCGCGCCGCCGACAAGCAGGACGCAGGCACGCAACTCATGCTCGGTCAGGTTCTCGACCTTGTAGATGCCGCCTTCCATCGCCGAAACATCGACCGCGAAGTTTTCAACGTTGGCCGGCTCGCGCTCAACGAAGAAGACGTTCTGCCAGCGATCGAGCTCTGTCACTTTGGTCGTAGACTCGCCGGTGGTGAAGTTGGTCGTGTAGTTATGCGGGTCGCCCGGCATTCCCTGTGGGCTGATCGCCCGCGGGTCCAGCAATGCGGGAAGCATGACTGTCTTGCGTGAGTTCACGAAGCTGTAGCTCTCGCCGTCGACGGCATAGGCGCAACCAAGCGTGAACAGAGCGTTCCGGTCCGTCGTTTCGTCACTGACCAGAATCCGAACGGCCTTCACGCGATCACCGCTGCGCTTGTAGACCTCGCCAATTCCGAAAACCAGGGCCACGCTGACAATCGCGGCCAGCAACAGAGTAGCCGGGTAAAGCTCCGGTTTGCGGATGCGACGGGCGACGACAAACATGCCCACGCCGGCAATCGCGATATAAAGCAGCAGAACGATCAACAGCACGTCACGCCCGGGAATTCGGTGCCCGGCGATGTCGATGACGTCGCGCACGTCTTTGTCAACCAGCAGGCGCAGCGGTGTCTTTGAGCGGCGCTCCTCAACGGGCTTCATGGCGAGGTTCAGAAGCTTCACCGCAGCCGTGGTCGGGATGCCGTCCGTGGTTGCAAACGGGGCGCTGGAAATGTCGGTGTGCAGCAGAACGATGTTGCCCGCCCCAAC
>JAGQRE010000041.1 GCA_020425695.1 Planctomycetota bacterium | reverse complement strand
TCGAAGCGGCGCTGAAAACCAACCCGGACCTGCCGGAAGCACTGGCCGTGCGTGCCATCAAGTACATCAGCACCGACCAGTACGAGCTTGGCCAGAAGGACTATGAGCGCGCCCTGAAAGTGAACCCTCAGTACGATGAAGCACTTGGCGCGAAGGCGCTGCACGCGGCGACGCTGGGCATGAAGGATGTTTACGCGGAAACCGAGAAGGCGATGCTGGCGATCAACCCGAAGCCGGCACGCTTCTATGAAATTGTCGCCGACGGGCTGGCCGAGCGCTTTCGCTACACCGAGGCGCTGCCGTTGTATGAAGTCGTGCTGAAGGCGAACCCGGAGCACTGGACGGCCTACAAGGGACGCGGCATGGCCGCCATGAACAACGGCGACGATGTGCTCGGCAAGAAGTCGCTTGAGATCGCGCTGGATAAAGACCCCCTGCGCAACAACCTGCAGACGGTCAACCTGCTGACGCTGCTGGATAGTTACAAGAACTTCGAGCGCATCGAAACTGAGGACGGGCGCTGGCGTCTGCTGGTGCACAAGTCCGAAGCCCCGGTGATGAAAGACCTGTATCTCCAGCACCTGAATGCGTGCTGGGATGAGATGAGCAAGAAGTACGACTTCACCCCGCGCACGCCGATCACGATTGAGGCCTTCAACCGGCATGAAGATTTTGAAGTGCGCACCGTGGGCATCACGGGGCTGCCGGCTCTGGGCGCCTGTTTCGGGCAGCTAGTGACGCTGGATTCACCCAGTGCCCGCCCACCCGGCACCTACAACTGGGCCAGCACCCTGCGCCACGAAATGGACCATGTGTTCCAGCTTCAGATCAGTAACGGGCAGATCCCGCGCTGGCTGGCCGAAGGCAGCAGCGTGTATGAAGAAAAGCGCACCCGCCCGGAGTGGGAGCGCCACATGGAAGACCAGTTGTTCATGCACTATCACATGGACGACATCCCGTCGGTGCGCAAGTTCAACGAGTGGTTCCACGACGGCAGCAAGGTGCTGTTCGCCTACTACCTCGGCAACGTGATGCTTGAGTTCATCGACAAGAAGCTGGGCGGGCTGAACAAGGTCCGCAGCATGATTGAGATGTTCGGCCAGAAGAAGACGCCCGCCGAGGTGTTCCGCGCCTGCCTTGAAATGGAGCCTGAGGACTTTGACCAGCAGTTCCGTGAGTACGTTCGTGATGAGCGCATCAACATGCTCAAGATGGTTCCGCTGATCAGCCCGGACAAGACGGACGAGCTGTACTTCAAGTACGAAGACGGCGAGGCCGACATCGACGACCTTGTCACGCTCGCGCTGGCGTACACGCAGCAGGGCTCGCGCTTCGACGCAGAGACGTTCCTGGGCCTGGCCAAGAAGGGCGGCGCCGAGGGCAAGAAAGGCCACGCCGGCAGCATCTATTGGTACTGCAAAGCCATGCTGGCCCGCAACGATGCGGACCTGCCGCGCGCCGACCGCAGCAAGCTCATGCGTGAAGGGTTGCAGACGGCTATCGGGCTCGGGCTTGAGGACTACCAGACTTACCTGACCATGGCGCAGCTTGCGCAGCAGGAACGCAACATGGCGATGACGCTGCATTGGCTGAAGGAAGCCAACCGCGCGTTCCCACAAAGCCCGCAACCGTACGCGTACCTGTACCAGATTTACCAGCAATCGGACGAGCGCGACCTGGCCATTGAAGCTGCCGAGAACTGGATGGGCGTTGACGAAAACAACCTCGATATCCGCATGTGGCTGATCCAGAACGTCTACGACACCAGCCGCAACTGGACCAAGATGGAAGACATGGCGTTGCAGGCCGTGCACATCGCACCCCTGAACCCGGCCACGCATCGCTACCGCGCCTTCGCCCTTCGCAAGTTGAAGCGCTATGAGGAAGCCGTGGAAAGTTTCGAGTACGTGCGCCGGCTGGTGATAGGCTCCACGCCGGAAGAAGCCCTGCAGGCGGAAGTGGACACGCTATGCGACATCGCCGCCACCTGGATGCAGGCCGGTGAAGACGAGAAGTGCCGCAAGGTGCTGGAAGAAGCCAAGGCGCTGGACCCTGAGAACGAGCGCATCAAGACCATCGAAGAAGAACTCGACGGCGCGGCCGAAGAAGAGGAAGAGGGCTTCTAGGGCAATTTAAAGTTACGAATTTAAAATTTCGAATTGGGCCGGTGCGCTGCGCCGGCCCTGTTTGTTAGTAAGTGGCATCGCCTTCCAGGCGATGAGTTCCGCTTGCTTCCAGCAAGCGGCGCGGCGGCTGGAAGCCGCCGCCACCCATCGGCAAGATGCCGATGCCACTCAAGCATGCTGCTCATTCATGCCGCTACTTCGCCGCCGGGTCGGGTTCGCCTAGCTCTATTAGCTTCTGGCGGGCCTTTTCGGCCATTTCGCCCTGGCCTTGCAGCGCGTTGTAGCTGGCGCGGTAGTTCTTGACCGCTTCCGGCTTGTTGTCTTCGCGCTCGTATGCGACGCCCAGGTAAAACAGCCCGACCGGCGAGCCGGGGATCAGCTCCAGCGCTCGCGTGAACCGTGCCTGCGCCACCGCGTTGTCCTCGCGCTGGATGGCCACCATGCCGCCCATGAAGTTGGGCCAAAAGGTGCCGCTTTCAAGTGTCAGCGCTTTCTGAATCGAAGCTTCAGCGTCTTCGTAGTTGGCAAGATAGTAATTCGCTTGCGCCACGTTGACGTGCAGGATGGCGTGGTCCGGCAGCTTCGTCACGGCCTGCTGGTAATAACTCAGTGCGCTGCGGTACTTTGGCGCGGCCGCTTCCTGCCCGCCCGTTTCGAACAGCTTGAAGGCTTCGCCCATTTCGGCGTCGCCCTGATCCGCCAGATCATAGGCAGGCTGTGCGGCCCGCATGGAAGCCACAGCGTTCAGGTATTCAGGCTCGTTGCGGACGTAGTTGCCCTGATCGGCGTCGGGGTATTCCTTGTTCAGTTGATCGGTCAGGTACTTCACGCGGTTACCGGGGTTGGGGTGCGTTGACAGGAACTCGGGTTGCGCGCCGCCATTTTCGTTGGTTACGTCGTTCAGCATCTGCATCACGCCGATCACGCCCGCGGGGTCGTAGCCGGCCCGGGCTGCGAAGCGCATGCCGAAGTGATCGGACTCTTCCTCATTGTCGCGGCTGTAGCTCATGCCCAGCAACTGCACAGCGATCATGCCGACCACGGCCACGCCTTCGGTTTCTTCCATCGAGGCCAGCAGCGCGACGGGCAGAATCATCAGCGTCATGTTCGTCATGCGCTCAACACTGTGGCGCGCGAACACGTGCGTCACTTCGTGGCCCAGCAACCCGGCCAGTTCAGCCTCGTCGTTGATGCGGTTCAGGATCCCGCGGGTCACAAACACGTGCCCGCCCGGCAAGGCGAACGCGTTGATCATGCTGGTGTTCACGACATAGAACTTGAAGTCCCAGTCGGGGAAGTTGGCTTCGTCTTTCAGCCGCGTGCGCCCGGCCGCGACAATCTTCTGACCGACGCGATTGACGTAGTCCTGCGCGGCCTGATCCGGGTACAGCCCGCCGAGTTCGGCGACGATCGGCATGGCCGACTCATCGCCCATCTGTTTTTCGTCTTCGTAGCTGTAGAGGCTTACGGTGTTCTTGCCGGTAAGCGGGTCAACCTGGCACGAGGCGATGAACGCCGAGGCCGCGATCAGTAGAAGCAACAGTGGGTGAACAAGGCGATTCATGTACGTCTCCGGATTTAACTACGCATGGTTTAACAACCCACACGAGGTTGGAAAGCCGGATCGTGGCTGCGAGGGGGTCAGACCCTGTTTTCGCCCGAGGGCACTTCGGAAGTTCGCCTATGCCCGCAACGAAAACAGGGTCTGACCCCTTCGTGGGGTGTCGCCGCTCACAAGCTAGTCGTTGTGCTTGCTCTCGTTTGACTGGCGGATGACTTTTACTTTCACGCCTTTCTCATTTTCTTCGAAATCAGTTGAGTCTCCGCCGACGATGCGAAGGTTGCCGTCGTCGTCTTTCTTGACTTCAAGTTCGGCCAGGCGCTCGCGGTGATTCTCGGGCATCTTTTCAAGCAGCGCTTCCAGCGATGTCGCTTCGTAGGTGACGGCGCCGGTGCGGTCTGCGATTCGGACGGAAAGCATCTTGCCGTTGCTGGTGACGAACATCGTGCCCGCCTCGTCGGCCAGGACTAGCACGTCGTGGATCGGTCCAAACCCTTCCAGCTCTTGGGGAGGCGCCGGCGTGAATCGCCACTCGGGCATGTCTTTGAGCATCTCGCGCATCGTCTTCTCTAGCTCAATTTGCAGGCGATTGTTTTCGCCGCCGTTCTTCTGCATGCGCTTTTCGAGGGCTTCAAAACGGACACGCAGGCGTTCGGTCTGTTTGCGGATGGCTTCGAAGTCCGGCACGCTTCCGTCTCCTGTTTCGCCATCCGGCACGAATTCATACGTGTGTCCGAACACAAACGTCTCGCCGTCAATCTCGATGACCTCAAACTTTTGGGGTGTCCACTCGACTCTCTCGCCGTTTTGCAGCGGTAGCCCGCGCTGGTTTGACGTCACTACGACATCGCCCACTTCACCGTCCAGAACCTGTGCACCGACATACGTTGCGCGGCTCCAACTGCGTGGTGACTTGCGGTCGGCTTCGCCCAGGCACTCAAGCTGGACTCGCGCGCCTGGCATCGTCAGGAAGTTGGCTTCGCCCGCCTGGACTTCGATTTCACCTGCTACGTTGCGGGTGTCGATCACGCCGTTGCCGTGCAGCAGGTAAACGATCGGGTCGCCGTTGCCGCCATTCCTGGCGATGCGAAACACCGCGTTGGGCTGCAACTCAGCCTTTGAGCCGTTGGCCATGGTGAACGTCAGCACCTTTGAGTCGCCGGCCATGACCCATTCGTCCATCGGCATGGCGTCGGCCTGCTTCCAGTCACCTTCGGTGTCACGAACGTAGACCACGCCTTCGTCCACACTGGCCGGCGCGCGGTCGATCTCGGCGACGGTGATGGCGTCGTCAGCGGGTGCCTCCACGGGGTCCGGCTTCATGATAAAGAACAGCCCGGCCGCTACGGCGAGCAACGCCGCAACCTGACCGGCGATGACCCAAACCGGCATATGCAGAAGTCGCCCGCGCTTGTTTTCAGCGGTGTCCGCACCTTCGGTGGGGGCGACGGCGCCCAGCATTTTGAGAGTGTTTTCAAGGGCTTTGGCTTCGGCCGCGCCGGAGCGCGCATCACGGACGATGGCTTCACGCACGACGCTTTGCTCGTCGCGGTAGTTGTCATACAGGGCGCGGCAGACGTCGCACTCGGACAGGTGCTCAAGCAACGCTTCGCGCTCGGTGCCTTCGATCAGGTCGTAGGCTAGGGCTGTGATGTCATGGTCTTCGGGGTGCTGCATGGTATTGCTCCGTGTTGCTTTTGGCCTGTCTTACGTGGCATTTGGCACCGTCACGCGGGCGATGCGAGCATCGCCCCTACCTGGCGAGCTTTGCCCGCAATCCTTCAAGCGCGCGGTGAAGCGTTACGCGCACGGCGGTTTCCTTCATGTCTTCAAGCTGGGCGATCTCGGCGCTGGTCATGTGCCCGAAGAAGCGAAGCTCAAGCACACGGCGAGTGCGGTCGGGCAGTTTCTCAAGTTCGCGCCGGACGTTTTCAAGGTTCTCTTCCTGCGCCAGGCGTTCCAGCGCGACTTCGGTAGTGCTTTTGCCGTCGCTAGGGTCGGGCATTACGGCGACGGTTGTGTGCCGCTTACGCCCGCGTGCGACCTCGACGCAGACGTTGTGCGCGATGCCGAACAGCCATTTGCGGGCGTCGCGGGTCGGGTCATAGCTGCCGTAGTACTTGAAGGCGCGCATGAATGTTTCCTGCAGGGCGTCGTCGGCCTCGGAATCATTGCCCAGACGCCGTCGGCAATAGCCGAACAACGGGCCGTGGTGCAGCACCGCGAGCCTGCTGACTTCTGAGCGCCTGTCACTTTCCGAAACCATTCATCCCCCGCTTCAATTACGATACGGGGCAACCCATGGAACCGTTACGCACAATTTGCCTTGTTTTCTTGGGGAGGGTTTCTGCATCACTCCAGTTTTGCTGGTGATGCGGTTACGGGCTCGGCGGTTCTTCGTACCCATGAATCGTCGGCTGCGATGGCTTCGATGATTGACTTTGGTGTTGGCTCGTTGGATTCAGGCTGCGCGTCTTCTTGCTGGGCCTCTTGCTGCTGCTCGATGCGCTGGCGGCAGTCTTTCAGCCACTGGCGCTTTTCTTTAATCAGGCGCAGTTGCAGCCCGCGATTCATGCGGTCTTCGTAGGGGGTTACAGTTGGGCCCCAGCCTTCGCCGCCGTCACGGGCCGCGCGCATCTGGCTGTCGAAGGCCTCCACCGTGAGCTGCCCGGTCTGGATCATCAGCTCAAGTTCGCCGCCGCCCTCTTTCAGGAACAGCGCGTAGGCCTGGTCGTCAATAGAAGACTCGTTGGATGGCCCGGTGGATGGCTCGTTGCTGCCTGGGCTCGGTTGTGGCGCACGGCTTTGTAATGGCGGCTTCTGCTGTTTCTGCTTGCGTTTGTTCTTCTTCGACATGGGAGGCTCCCGGTTACTGGCGCGACCATCCGCGCTGACATCAGAAGCGTACAAAGGGCTGCGACATGACCCGGCCGGGTCTTGGAACAGACCCCTCTTGCTGGCCACCAGCCTTTTCGTGAAAGGATTTGTATTGGACGCGAAGGTGCGAAGAAATGTCGGGAGAACGCGAAGAACTGCGCTAGAGCGCATTCAAAGTTGGTTTGCAGAGACAGTGGATGCGTGGCACAGACAATCTTGTCTGTGGTCGCGGCGTCATTGCCGCGACGCGGAGGGCTTCGCTTCACTCAGCCCCACAGGCAGGAATCTGCAAAGCAGATGTTGGCTGGGCCATGCACCGCATGGCCGCCAATCTGTGCCACGCGGAGCAACTGAAGACGAACGATGAAGCCGCGCTTAGTAGTTACTTGGCGCTTTGGTGTCTTGGTGGTTAGACCGCGGCTTCGACCTTCTGCGCGAGCTTGAAATCGCGGTCGGTCAGCCCGCCGGCGTCGTGGGTACTCAGGCGGATCAGCACCTTGTTGTAGACGTTCGTCCACTCCGGGTGATGGTCCATGGCTTCGGCTTCGGCAGCGACCTTTTCCATGAACGCCCAGGCCTGCTTAAAATCGTCAAACTCGAAGGCTTTTTCGATGCCGTCGTCCTCGTGTTCCCAACCGGGCAGTTGCTCAAGCGCGGCTTTGATTTCTGCTTCGCTAGCCTTATTCGCCATTGTTCTGCTCCTCGTAGGCCCCGCCGCCTCGGGGGGCGACTTTGCCGTTTTCGAGCCTGATTGCTGACGTAACGCCTTCAATCACCTCGTCATTCTTGACCAGGCGAAAGCGCAGGGTCACTTCCGCGCCGGATGTCTTCGGCACAGCATTCGGGCGGGGGGCCCCGGCAACCTGCTTGAGTTGGTCAAAGATGCCTTTCCAGAAGTCGAGGCTGCGTTCCGGGTCGGCGCTTGCATCCACCAGCGCCTGCTTTTCTTCGTCTGTGGCCAGGTATTCACGCATGGTCTTGATGCGGTCTTCCACATCCGTGCTGGGTGTAACTTCCTTCACGAGCTTGTTGATGACGGTCTCAAATGCGCCTTCGTCTGTCTCGTAGATGTCCTTGATGGCTGCATCGAAGTCAAAGGGCGCGCGTTCGGTTTCAATTTTCTCGCGGTCGGCCGGGTCGCGCCCGACCAGATAGTCGATCGGCCCGATATCGAGCAGATCCGCGTTGATGTCGTCATTGCCAAAGTAGGGGGCCATCCCGGAGATCGGGGCTGCGGCGACACCGTCGGCTGTGACTTCCAGCGCAGAAATCAGCCAAACGTCGTCTTTCTTCGTGAAAGCGACGCGCACGCGAATGCGCGACCCAAAAGACAGCGGCCAGGCGGAGGTTAGCTCGGCGAACTCTGCCCCTTCACCGAGATTTTCGATGGCGGGGGTGGCTTTGAGTGCGCCGAAAAACAGCTTGCCGACGCGGGTGTCGCGGTAGCGCGCCAGGTTTGAAACGCGCTTGTTGAATGTCGCCACTTCCGCCTCTGTGGCGGGTTTGTTGAGCATCAGTGACTGGACTTCGTCCGCGTGTTGCTTGAATTCGTCAGAATTTGTGTCAACAAGAGCCGGATTTTCCAGCGCCTCGCCCAGCGGAACGACCGATAACGTAGACGCGACGAGTGGTGTCGCGAAGGCAACAAAGCCGAAGAAAATTGCAGTGCGAATGGTGCGGTTCATGGGCGGTACCTGCGCAAATCGTTATCTGTGCAGACGATAGCCGTCTGTGAGTAAGCGTGCCAGACGTCTTTTACCTTGTCGAAACGAATGTAACGTGATTCAATTCGATGGGGTTTGCAAGGCAAACGTTGGCCGGGGTTTGCGTTGCAAGCACCGACCATAACCTCCGGAGTTTGTCGATAGCGGCCAGACCAGTTGGGCTGTGCCCGCTGTTGACCCGCATTCTTGGCAGGTGCTCATGGCGGAAACCGAGCAGAGCAACGTTGACTATTCCAATCTGATCCGCGCACAGACGCGACAGGTGGACATTGACGCGTTCAAAGAACGCGGCATGAAGAAGGTTAACGTCATTAATGCCCGCAAGATCAATGAACTGATCTCGCAGGCCGTGACGAACATTATCGGCAAGATGGAAGATGCCGATATTGAGACGATTAAGGACGACAAGGCCAAGATCGTCATGGACTCGATGTCTGAGTTCAAGCGCCTGTTCAGCGAACAGAAGAAAGAACAGGAACAACAGAACAAACTGCAGGAAGAACTGCAGGCCATGCGCGAGCAAATGGCGCAGCAGCAGTCAGCCGCCCCGGCCGCGTCGTCGATGCAGTTGCAGGGCGTTACCGACGAAATCGCCGAGCTTAAGGCATTCATCATCAGCCAGAGCAGCAAGGCGCAAAGCAGCGACATGACGCGCCAGGCCATGATGGAGCAGCAGCAGGAACTGCTTGAGGATCACTTCAACGACCTCAAGGCTGCGCTTGCGACTTCCGGCAACGCATCCGCGCAGGCGGCGGTTAGCGAGGACAACACAAAGAAAGCGCTTGAGGAGACGGTCGAGAAGATGACCAAGCTCCTCGAAGAGCAGGAATCAAAGCGCAACGGCGCAACGACCGACGCCATCATGAAGGCGCTCGGCGAAATGCGTGAGGACCTTGGGAAGCGCTTCGAAGACCTGACGAATGCGGTGAAGGAAACCGCCGGCAGCAAGTCTGAGAACGACGCCAAGACCCTGAAGGAAGAGCTTTCGTCCCTGCGCGAAGAACTGAAATCGGCCAGCACCGAGAGCATGAAAACCGAGCTGGCATCCCTGCGCGACGATATCAAGAACGCCAACGCGTCAGAGCTGAAGGCCGAAATCGCAGCGTTGCGTGACGATCTGGCCGAGAAGACAGTCGCGGCAGGTGCAGCCAACACGGAAGCGCTTCAGGCCCAGATGGCCCAGATGCAGGAACTACTCGAAAAGGGCGGAGGCGGCGGAGGCGGCGCGAACATCGACATGAGCGCCCTGGCGGACAAGTTGGAAGGTTCGCTCAGCAAAAAGCTGGCTGCGGCCGGTATCGGCAAAGAAGAAGTTTCGATGGACGATGCCATGGCTGCTTCAAGCGTCATGCTTGGCGCAGCGTTCAAGGGTATGGACAACATTGAGTCCAACATCGGCAACCTCGACGCCAAGAAGGTCGTCGACAAGAAGGGCGCCAAGAAGGCCAAGGGCGCACTGGATGCTCTCAAGAAGCTCAAGGGCAAGGGCTAGACGGTTGTACCGATCAACTGGAACCCCCGGCGTGGGCCGGGGGTTTTCTTATTGGTCGCTGGTGTGAGCTCTGGTCGTGCTGGACAGCCGCTCCCTTGCGGTCGCGGTTCTGTTAGCGGTTCTCGAACAGCAGGTTGAAGTTCTGGTCGTAGACGGCGGCGATGGATTTGCCGGGTGTCTGCCGGTACTGCTCAATGATGGCGCCGAGAATTCTTTCCGGGTCGCGGTCGCTGCGCTCGATGCTTTTGGGACGGTGGAACTCAACAAACCCGGCGCGGCTTGAGCCGAGAATGCGTGTTACGCGGCTTTTGCGGCTCGCGTAGCTTTCCAGCAGGTCCATGCTGACTGTCGCCCGGAAGAACGCTTCGATCGTGCTGACCGGCGCTGACCAGTCGTGGATGCGCGTGGCCGTCTCGATGGTATCGAGCATGCAGATCTCCGGCCCCGCGCCGATGTCACTGCCGAGCACCCACGGGATGTCCATCGCGCGTACCTTCTCAAGCTTCATGCGCCCGCTGCCCAGCGCTTCGTTGCTGGTGGGGCAGTGCACGACGATGCTGCCGCGTTGCTTGATCGTGCGCCAGTCGAAGTCATCCAGATGCACGCAATGGGCCAGCAACGTGCGCGGCGTCAGCAGCCCGGCCTGGTCGTAGACGTCGAGGTACGACTTTGCCTCTGGAAACAGGCGAGCGACGGCGGCGCATTCGTCTTCGTTTTCGGCCAGGTGCGTCTGTACCCAAAGCGTGTAGTCGAAGGCGAACTCTCTCAGTTCCTTGAGCGTCTGTGCGTCGCATGACAGCGCGAATCGCGGCGTGACGGCAAGCTGTTCTTCGAACTCGATTTGCAGCGCCTTTAGCTGGTCGATTACTTCCGGCAGCGGGCGAATCAGCTCTGGCGGTTCGCCGTTGGTCATCACGGTGGGGCCGATCAGGCTGTAGCGAATGCCGGCGTTTTTGGCGGCCCGGACGCTCTCGGAATGAGGGCTGCCCCAGCACGCGCCCGCCAGCGTGCCCGCCGCGAGTTGCTTGCGTGTGAAACCTTCGGCGGCGACATCGGCGAAGTTCTGGTCGCCGAAGCGAGCTTCTTCAGGCCAGACGTCCTCGGCCAGCCAGCCCAGCAGCGATTTGTCCTTGATGCCCGCAATGCGGTGCTGGACCCAGTGAAAGTGCCAATCGCAGAAGGCGGGCGTGATGATGCCGTCAACGGGGATCGGTTCGTACTCAACGTGCGGCAACCCCAAGTAGCCTGACTCAGGGCGGTGAAACGGGTCGTCATAGGACGTGTAAAGAATCGAGTTACCCTCAACCCGAGCCTGGTTGGGGCTGATAGGCCAGACACACTGGCCTTGCAGGACGCGACGTTTGACGGGCTCGTTGTGCATGGCGCTCCGCGCGGGGTTGGGGCGTTGGGCTTCGGGACGAGGGCTCTGCCGTCGATCTTCCTATCGTCTATCGTTGCCTTCAAGAAAGGCACACAAGAAAGGCGCGGAGCGCCGACAAAACTGTTAGCCCCCAGCGTAAGCTGGGGGTTCTCGTTTGCCAACCCGCCCAAGGCGCGGAGCGCCGACACAAGCTCAACCACCGGAGAACTCGGGGTCGCCAACAAAGTCGTACTTCTCCAGCAGGCGCTCCAGTTCTTCCTTCAAAGTCACCTTCCGGTGGTGCTCTTCTTGTGCCTTGATGTACTCGACAACCAAGTCGACGTGATTCTGACTGATCGAGAACCCGCCGTACCCACGTTGCCAAGCGAACTTGGAACCACGCAGTGCTTCGTTCATCAACCGAGACGAGTTGGCTTTGAGTTTGTTGACCAGTTCAGCCATCGCGATAGTTGCCGGCAAGTCGATCAGCAAATGTGTGTGGTCGGCGACGCTGTTCAGGCGATGAAGGTGAACCCTCATATTGTCGAGGATACCGACCATGTAGCCTTCGAGCTTGGGTTTCACGGCCGGTGTAATGATCGCGCTACGGTCCTTGGTGGCGAAGACCAAGTGGACAAGCAGGCGTGTTTTGGTGTGCGCCATTTGTGTCGCCGCTCCGCGGCTCGGGGTTCATGGTCGCCGAAATCCCCGGGCTTACGCCGCGGGGCTAACAGTTGTTAGCCTGCTCCGCAGGCAGGCTGCACGCACAGCAGTTTAGGCGCGGTACGCGCCGTCACAACTGTTAGCCCCCAGCGCAAGCTGGGGGTTGTCGCATGTCCGATGCACGAGAGGCGCGGAGCGCCGACACAGAGGCATCATGTGACTGTGCTGCTTAGCTCGCCGTCAGCCAGCTTTGTTGTGATCGTCTCGCCCGGCTTTACTTCACTGGCCTTCTTGATGACTTTGCCCTTGGCGTTGCGGGTGATGCTGTAGCCTCGTTCCAGAACTTTCAGTGGGCTTAGCGCTTCCAGATGCCCGCCCAGTGAATTCAGTTTCTCGCGGTGGTCCTTGAGGCGGTGGTGCATATTCCACTTTAGGCCATCAAGCAGATAATCGAGGCGCTGTTGTTCGCGGCGTAGCTGGTTTAGTGGCCCCAGCCCCGACAGCCTCTCCTGCATGGTTTCGAGCCGCCCGCGCCACAGCTCCAGCGTGTGCCTTAGCCCGCGGCTTAGTCTTAGCTGGTATTCGCTGACCAGTTCCATCATCCCCGCCAGTTCCGGCACCAGAATCTCGGCGGCCGCTGTCGGCGTTGGCGCGCGGTAGTCGGCGACGAGGTCAGCAATCGTCGTGTCCACTTCGTGCCCGACGGCGCTGACGACCGGGATCTCGCTGTCGAAAATCGCGCGGGCCACGGGCTCTTCGTTGAAGGCCCACAGGTCTTCAAGGCTGCCGCCGCCGCGCCCTACAATCATGGCGTCGATTTTCAGCGTGGCGTTCAGCGCGCTCAGTTTGCGGATGGCGCGCGCCACCTGCTC
This sequence comes from Planctomycetota bacterium, assembly GCA_020425695.1. Classification (GTDB taxonomy): domain Bacteria; phylum Planctomycetota; class UBA8742; order UBA2392; family UBA2392; genus JACKID01. The sequence goes on along the minus strand of JAGQRE010000041.1, from coordinate 15,366 downwards.
GGCTGAGCCTTCGCCCTGCACCTTCGCCGGGTAGACCAGAATCTCGACCAGACGGTTCCGGCGCTGCGCCGTCGTGATGATGTCGCGGACGGCCGCGCCCGTGGGCGACGTAATCACTGCGATACGCTGCGGGTATTCCGGCAGGGGGCGCTTGTGCTCAGGGTCGAACAGTCCTTCTTGCTCAAGACGCTCAAACATCTGCTGAAAGGCAAGCTGCAGCCCGCCGACACCCTTGGGCTGAACGCTGGTAGCGACAAGACTGTACTCGCCGCGGCGGGCATACACGTCAACCTTGCCGACGATGGTTACTTCGAGCCCGTCCGAGAGCTTGAAACGCAGGCGCTCAAACGTGCCGCGCCAGATGATCAGGCGCACCTGCGCACCGGCGTCTTTCAGGTTGCAATAAACATGCCCTGAGTGGTGCGGCCCGCGATAGTTGCCGAGCTCGCCGGTGACGGCCACGTTGCTGAACGGCGGCTCAAGGCAGCGCTTGATCTGGTTCGAAAAATCCGTGACGGAAATGGGCTCCATCAGTTGCCCTTCTGCACGTAGTTGTCGCCGTCGAGCCTGAAGCCGAGCGCATCAAGCGCTTCCTTGTTGGCACGGTCAAACACCAGCACACGTGCGAACAGCATGCCGGCTTCGGTCGTCATGCCCCATTCGCGGCATTTCTTGGCGAGTTCCAGATTGGCTGCCGCGTCTTTGAGCGCGATGTTGCGGATCGTGGACGCATACTGAGCCTGCGGGGTATCCGGGCCGAGGTCTTTGACGGTGACCTTGGCTTCGTCGAAGACGCTCAGTTTCGCGTCGTCGGTTAACAGGAACAGTTTGCCTCTCGCGTGCGAGCCGTAGCCTTCCAGCGTACGGTTGTCGGGCGTGATGACGCGTACCCATTCACCCAGGTAGTCGGGCTTCCAATAGCGCCCGGCGAACGGAAGCTCGCCGACCTTCGCTGCTGCCACCTCAACGACGTAGGTGCGGTCCTGTTGCTCGTTCAGCATCAGGCGCACGCCGTCCCACTCGCGTGCTCGCAGCCCGCGCTTCTCAGCCTCGGCCTGAAAGTTCGCCCAGCCTTTGTCCTCAATAAACTTGATATCGAGAACGTCCACGATGCCGCTTTTGTCGTGGTCCCAGCGCTTGAAGGCTTCTTCGGGGCTCAGGGCGGGGCCGCCGTTTTCTTCGTGAAAGACCAGCGGCGGCTCGCCTTCGATTAGTGACTTGCCGTAGCTCTGGATGAATTCGTCGTAGGTAACGCGCTTGTCGTTGTTGAGGTCGAACGTCGGGACAAAATCGGCAACCTTGAAGTCGCGATTCTTCATCTCGGGTTCTGTGTTGGTGACCGGTTCGGTGGGTGTTTCGCGAATGATCCACCACACCATGAAGCCCAGCCCAAGGGCCAGCAGGCACAGCACAACGAACGGAAGTGACTTCTTCATGGCTTAACTTCAGGGGCATTTGCCAAGGGACGCCCAGTGTAGCATCGCGAAACCGCACTGGCATCGTCCCGGCGTACCTGCCAAACTGTACGCATGAAGACCGCATTCACAATCGTGGCGCTTGTTGTGTTCGCACTGGCGCTGCACGTCCCGGCCCGCGCACAGGACGGCGCGCCGAAGGGCATGGGGGCGCTGGATATTCTGGACGGGCTGAATTCGCACGACGCGGCCAGGCGTGACCGCGCTTCCGGTGAACTTCAGCGCATGGATATCAAGACGGCCGAGAACCTGGGCTCGGAAATTCTGCGCGGCGGCGTGCGTGAAGCTGAGACGGCGTTGCTGGCGCTGGGCCAGGCCGACTGCAAGAACGCTGTCGTGAGTTGCAGCGTCGCACTTGATGCCGAAGAGAAGACGGTGCGCATAGCGGCGCTTGATGCGCTGACGACGATTGCGCCAATCCGCGTGTCTGAAGGTGGCGCGAAACACCTGAACCAAAAACGCCTTGAGATCATTCGCAAGCTGGTGGCTGAGTCCGATTACATCAAGCAGTTGTGCGAAGGCGTAACCGAAGACGACAAGGGCGGGCTGATTGTGCCGGTGCGTCGCTTGCTGAGTTTGACGATCCTGATGGACCGTTTCTTCGGCGTGAAGGGTATGCCGATGCTGCTGAAACGCATCGGCGAGTACATGCTGGGCGACAAGCCGGAAGACGACGACAAGAAGACAACAACCCAGCGTGCGACGGAAGAGCGTCTGCGCCGGGGCGCCGAGGCCTGCTGCAAGTCAGTCTGGATTTCCGACCCGGCGATTCAGTTCAACTACACACCGAACTCGCCATTTGAGGATCGCCAGAAAGCTGTCGCCCGCCTGACGGCCGCGACCGAGAAGATGCAGGAGACCGAGGTCGAACTCGGTGACAGGAAGTACGTCGGGCTGCGTTACGGCGATCACCTGCGCAACATCATGGGCTCAGACGTCGTTTCAGCCGTGGCTTACCTGCGCTTCCAGTGGTGGATGGGTGAGGACGTGAAGATCGTAGGCGAGGGCTACGCCGAGGCTGTGGATGATGTGAATGCGCTCTCAAACCGCGAGTTGCGACGCCTGCGCGGAACCATCACGAAGTGGTGGACGGAATACCGTGCCGCGACTGAGCTCAAGTAATCAATCGATTTGAAAGCTCACGCTTTGCTCGCCAATGGCGGCGTGGACGCGTAGTTTTTCAGTGCCGACAAGCAGCGGCTCAAGCGTGTCGACGAAGCTCGTGCCGTACTTCAGCACGCCGCGCTCAAGTACCCGTGCGTCGCCGGGGTCATGGTTGAACTGAACATCGGACAGCCGTCGACCCGGTTGCCCGGAATCAGCCGACGTAAGCAGATAGGCTGTCGCAGCCGACTGAGGCGTGAAGGCGGGGCCCAACTCCGCGGCGGCCGGCCCGGCGGCATCTGCGGCAATCACCAGCACATGCTTCGCCCGCTGCTTTTCGATCCAGCGAATGCCAGTCCCAAGTGCGGACATGGCGGAGAGTTCGCCGGTGCTAAGCAGTGTGCAGCGCCCGCGCAGCTTAAACTGGATCGCGATTTCACCCTGAAACATGCTCGGCAACGTGTACACGAACAGCGCCGGCGAGGGTGCGCCCGCGCGGCGCGTGGCCTCGAACTGCGCGTCCACTTCAAGGCAGCCGAGCATCGTGCCGCCGACTTGCGCAACTTCGTCGCGGTCAAACCCGGCCAAGTCGTTGCTTGTCTTGTACGCCAGTTGCGCGGCCGCCACGGCGACTTTGCAAAGCGGATCCATGCGTCCGTATTTGGTGAACGGCGCATCGAAAAAGTACTTTGCGCGCAGCTTCGGCGTGCCGTACTCGGCCACGGGTCCGGCGTCCAACTCGTCCCACGAAGTGTGCAGCGACTTCCCCGGCGCCCAGGAAAACAGCCCGGACGGAGAGACACGCCCGTATGCGATCAGTCGAGGCACGTTGCCCCCCATGCCGCGAGCGCAAGTCGCATGGCTAGTAGCACAGGCATTCCTGCCTGTGCGGCAGAGCATGGCGAATCCGAAACCAGAGTCGCGGCGTATGCGCCGTGACCACAGGCAGGAATGCCTGTGCTACTCACAGCAGACTGTTCAAGTTCACAATGCACGGCCTCGGCAGTTCTTCGTGGCTTTGTGGCTTCGTGTGCGACCTGCAGTCCGTTCATACCGCACCTGGGCCTACGACGATTGCCGTGTTCATGCCGCCGAAACCTGAGTTGGTGGTCAGGACATAGCCGGGCTCGATCCTGCGCGGCTCGCCGTGGACGATATCGAGCGGGTACTCATCTTCGCCCTGCTCAAAGCCTACGGTCGGTGGGATCAACCCTTCCGTGGAGACCTTTGCGCTGACGATGACCTCAATCAAACCGGCCGCGCCGAGCGTGTGCCCGATGGCGCCCTTGATGCCGAACACCGGCGGCGGGTTACCGTTGAAGACGGTGTGGAACGCGCGCGCCTCCATGGCGTCGTTGTAGACGGTGGCCGTACCGTGGGCACAGATGGCCTGAATTTCTGACTTGTCGATGCCGTCCAGAGCCCGCTCAATCGCCAAGGCCAACCCCGAGCCATCCTGAGACGGCCCACTGATATGGTTGGCGTCGTTGCTGCAGCCATAGGAGATGATGCGGGGTTCGCGACCTTCGTCTCTCGTAAGAATCACTTCGGCGTAGGCGCTGCTCAAAGTCAACCCAGTGCGGCGACGGTCAAACGGTAGGGCGCACGTTGTCGCTAGCGCCTGCAGCGACTTGAAGCCGTCGTCCGCGAAACTGGTAATCACATCCGAGGCCGTCACCACGGCGACGTCGCAGTCACCGTCATTCAGCGCGTCGATTGCCTCGATGACTGCCTGTGCGCCCGACACGCATGCGTTGCTGACAATGGTCGTTGGGAAAGCGAAGTCTACGAGGCCCAAGGGGCGGACGGCGTTCTCGGCCATAAGGGCTTTGGTCGTCGCGTAGTAGTGGGAAGTTCTGAGGGGCGGGCTGTCAGGCAGGCTCACGGTCGCAGCGAGCCAACTTGCTCCGAGGTAGGCGACCTGCAACGACTCGTCTCCCCAGTCGAAGGATCGATCTACCGAGAAATCAACGGTGCTATCACACAGCCGCTCAAAGAGCTCGTAATCGAATCCTTGAGGGGTGAACGCACTGCGATGAACGATCTCGACATTGGCTAGCATGGAGCGGAGGTTAGTCCAGTGGCGGGTTTGCGCCAAGGTGCTGGATTGGGCTCAAGCTATCGAACCGATTCGGCCCCGAAGGGGCCCTCTATCGGTTGCCGGGGGCGTTAGCCCCCGGTGTCGATGGTGAAATGATCGCGCGCCCCGTAGGGGCCGCCTTGCGACCGGCCTAGAACAAAGGCGGCCACTTCGGGACGCCTTTGTTGGTGCGGCTAATGACCCGGGGGCTGATGCCCCCGGCTACCAAAGGCTGCCCTTTCAGGGCGCTTCTGGTTAGTCGGGCGTACCCCCACCGAACCCAACAGGCCCCGAAGGGGCCCTCTCTGGTAGCCGTGGGCGTCAGCCTACGGGAATCGTTGGCGACGTTATCCCGCGCCCCGCAGGGGCCGCCTGTCGTCCAGCCCTTGCGCACAGGCTGCCCATTCGGGACGCCTTTTGTGGCGGGGTTCAGGCCCAGGTTTCGAGTGGGTCTTGGGGTGGGTTGATCTTGCCCTGTTTCCACTTTTCTCGCAGGGTTTCGAGGAATGGTGGGAAGTTCAGGGCCAGCTCACCGGTGGGGTGCAGCAGGACTTGCGTGGTCTCGGCCGTGGTAAGTAACTCGTTGTCGCCGGCGCGGCGGATCTCGTACTTGTGCACCAGCTTGGGTACCTGCTGCCAGATCATGCTGGCCTTGACGTCCAGCTTGTCGCCGTACCTGGCCGGGCGTTTGTAGCTCAAATGCATGTCAACGATCGGCGCGGCGAAGCGCTCGCGGATCAGGTCTTCGTAGCCGAGCCCGACGGCCGTGCCAAGCGACTGCCGGGCGTCTTCAAGCCATTGCACGTAGTGCCCGTGCCACGCGATCTGCAGCAGGTCGGAGTGCCCGAAGCGGACATTCACGCGAATCGTGTGGCTCAGCGGCGGCGGGGCATCAGTCATGGCGCGGCAGAATAGCGGCAAGCGCAAGCACGCGAAATGGGGTCAGGCTCAGCGTGCGGAGCCTGACCCATTTCGCCTAGAACTCTGCGGCGATACGCAGCACGTAAAACGTGTTGGGTATGTCGTTCGGTACGTTGCTTGTCTGGTTGAAGTCTTCCTCGTTGAAGATGATCTCGAAACCCAATGTCACGTTTCGTGCCAGTGTGAAGTTCACGCCCAGCATGAACTCACGACGATTGGCGGCAAAGCCGGCCGCGTCAGCAAGGCTGTAGCCCGAGACAGCGCCGCTTGAAACACGCAGCGGTCCCGCAAACGGATCTGTCACATCAAGGGGGTTGTCATTGTTGTTCGTGACCATTTCCGAGTAACGGAACATCGGCGTGATGCGCAGGAAGAACGGAATGCGCGGCAGCTCAAACGTGTAGCGCGTTTCAATACCCCAGGCGTTGCGTACGAAGCGCCCGTCTTCGGCGTGAATGAAGTGTCCCTGCACGAACATGTCGCCGCCGCCCAACCTGAACGCGAAGTCAACGTTCGCGCCCATGCGCCACTTGGCCTTGCGAATGCGTTTGTTTGGGCTGTCTTGCGTGCCGCCGAAGAACGGCTGGCGCTGCATACCCTCAATCAGGCTGATCTCGTTGTAGCTGAGCCGGTCAATCGAGCCCCAGCCGAGGATGTTCAGGTAGTTCGTGTTCTGCGCCGTCCATTGCTCAGGGCTGAAGTGCGCGGTGTTGCCGAGAAAACTGCTGGTGTTGAAGTCGAAGATGAAGCCGCCGCCGAACTCAACCTGCAGGTAACGGCTGACTTCGCGGGTTGAACCCAGCCCGCGTATGTAGCGGGTCTTGTCATCCTGCAGGATCGGGTAGTTGTTGCTGTCGTCGACCTGGCCTTTGCCCAGCAGCGTGCCGTCGCTGAGCGCGCCGATGACGTAGAAGTTTTCCATGATCCGCACGGTGTAACGAATCTGCGCGACCTCATCCTCATGGAAGGCGCGTTGCCCCAGCGCCATCGTTTCGCTGCCGCGTGACTGGCGCCAGAAGTGCCCGTCGATGCCGAAGAGAAAGCTGTCGGCGAAAAATCCGGGTGGCACAAACTGGCTGAACGGGCGGTTGTAAATCACTACGCCGCGCGGGATTTCGATGATCTCTTCATTCAGCAGCGTGTAGTCACCGTTGAAGCGAATCTGCAGCTCGCTTTCGACGACGTCGCTGTAGCCCGCGAAGATCGAGAACCACGCGCGGTCAAGCGCGATGCCGTTGGGCGCGCGCTGTCCGCCGTCCGGCTGGTCGCCCTTGGGTGATTTCTGGGCTTGCCGATACTTGATGGTCAGCCCACCCGAGAATTCGACGAACAGTTCTCGGCGCGAGCGTATGGGCGCAAAGTCCTCAAAGCGGCGGCGCACGGCCTGGTCAACGCGATCTTCGATATAGCCTTCAAGCCCGGCGCGCTGCTCATCGAGCATTGCTTCCACTTCGTCGCGGTTCAGCCCGGGGTCTTTGGGCTCGCCGTTGTCGGGCTTGGTTTCGCCGTTGCCATTGCCGTTGGGGGGCACGATGGGCGGCTGCGCACACAGGGGCGCTGCCAGCGTCACGCTGAAAATGAAAAGGACGAAAAGCACGAAATAGCGGGCGTTAGGCATTTGGCTCCCTGAAGGAGGCTGATTCTGTGGGGTTTAAAGGTTACCGTCAACGGTGACTTGATCCCTGTGCAATTCAGAAGATAATGATGTGACTTCTTGGGCAAGCAGGTTGATTGACACCCGCCATGTGGCTGGTACTTTGGTTGGATTGTCCGAGAATTTTTCTAGATCCCGGCTTGATCGGGGGGTCAGTTTCCTATGCCCCATACAGATGCCGGATTTAAGGGCGGCGTCATGGTCGTGCAAATGGTCACGGCTACAGATGTCGGCTTGCAACGCAAGAACAATGAAGACTCCTGCTCGGTAGTCGAAGAGGCGGGGTTGTGCGTTGTGGCTGACGGCATGGGCGGACACCTTGGCGGTGAGATCGCCTCCAATATTGCTATTGATACCGTAGTAGAAGCCTTCAAGGCGCGCGCCGCCGGCGGCCAGGACGAGCGCAAAGACGCTGAACTGCTTACCAAGTGCGTCAAAAGCGCCAACAAAGAGATCTATCGCCGCGGCAACGCGGACGCGGCCCTGAAAAACATGGGCACCACCATTGTCGCCGTGGTTCTGTCCGGCGACTATGTCGTTACTGCAAACGTTGGTGACAGCCGCATTTACCGCCTCAGGGACGGCAAACTTGAGCAGATCACCGAGGACCACTCGTGGGTCGGTGAGTTGCGCAAGAAGAACCTGATCAGCGAAGAAGACGCCCGCAGCCACCCGCTCAAGAACATCATCACCCGCGCACTCGGCATGGAGCCCACCGTCGAAGTAGACGTAAAGTGGGAGAAGGCCAAGTCGGGCGACGTCTACCTGCTTTGTTCAGACGGGCTGACGGACCTGATTCCGGATGCCGAGATCGTCGAAAAGCTCACCGGCAGCGGCAGCAAGCTGGGCGATGTCGCCAACGCCCTGATTCAGGCGGCCAACGCGGCGGGCGGCACGGACAACATCACAGTCGGGCTTTGCCGGGTTGAGTAACACCGCGAGTGCTTGATTGAACACAGGCCAGAAGCCCTGACCGGGGCTTCTTTTTGATTTGGATCACGACTAACAGGGACTTTTGTACGGAAACGTCCAAAAAAATGCAGAATGCCTTGAGGTTTTCGGCCCTGAAACGCGTCAGAGAGAGTAGTGGAACTGGAGACGAAGCAGCTATCCGACGATGCACTTGTCGCCCGGTTCCGCCGTGGCGACGCTGACGCATTTGCGGAGCTGTACCAGAGGCACCGCCACGGGCTGTACGGTTATGCGCTGAGTCTGACCCGCGACGAAGCCCGCGCGGCCGACGTTGCGCAGGAGTTGTGGCTGGGTTTTCTCGAAAGCGTGGAGCGCCTGGCCAGTGTGGTGAACATACAGGGCTACCTGTACCGCAGTTTGCGCAACCGGGTCATGGACGACTTCAGGCGCAAAAAGCGTGAGCAGAAGGCCCTTGCAGAAGGAAGCCAGCCGCTGAACCTCGTAAGGCCGCGTGATACGGTGGTTTCACGGGAAGAGGCTGAAAGTCTGAACAAGGCGCTTGCGCGCCTGCCGCAAGAGCAGCAGGAAGTAGTTTTATTGCGGATATACGGTGAGATGAAGTTTGCAGACATTGCCGACGTTCTTCAGACAAACACCAAGACGGTGGAAAGCCGCCACCGTCTCGCGCTGGAGAAACTGCGAGAGTGGCTTCAAACGACGGAAGAATGAGAAACACAGACCCGATTGGTTCACGCTTCAGGGGGCCTACGCCACCGCCGGTTCTGGACAAAAACGTCCTGAAGGCGGCTGCGGAAAAGGCTTCGTTCCTCTCGAATGAGGAGGGGCCGCGCCTTTCAGAGAACGCCCAAAAGTCATACAGTAACGAGTCGAAAAATACGCAGAATAGCAGGGAGCAAACCACGATGTCCGACAGCATCGTCTTTCCATGTCCCGCCTGTGGCACCAAGTACAGTGTGGGCCCGCACCACGCAGGCAAGAAAACGACCTGCAAGAAGTGCGGCGCGCCGATCACTGTGCCGACGCCCCAGGTCGCGAATCCAACTATCGTAGGTGGCACACGTACCATTCGCCGGGCAGACATTGACCCGGGTGAATCCACACGTGATGAGCCCGTCGCCGCACCGTCCAGTGTTGACGTTGACATGACCGGCGGCGCAGGCGTGCTGCGTAAGGAAGAAACCGTCTTCGGCAGCCAGCCCGTACCGGCCCCGCCGGGGACACGAGGACCGACGACACGGCGCCCAACTGGTGGCCCGCGTCCGGCCCCTCATGGTGGTCGTCCGATGCCTCCGGGCATGGGTGGCCCGCCCAAGAAGAAGAACAACATGCCGGTGATTCTCGGCGCTGTGGGCGGCGGCATCGCGTTGATTCTGGTGGTCGTACTCGTGATTGCTATGGGTGGCGACAGTGGTGGTGGTGGCACGGATGGTACAGGCGACACCGGCGGCTCGGGCGACGGCGGCTCAGTCGCCCAGGTCAGTGACGACGAGCGCCTGCTTGAAACGATGAAGAAGCAGGTCAACAACCAGACCGCACTCTCGCTTGACCAGGTTCGCCAGTACTACCAGCAGGCCCGTGAGCGCAAGGACAACCCCGAATTCAAGACCCTGCAGAACGCATGGGCTCAGGCACTGAACTCAAAAGCTCTTTCGGGCGCCAGTGGCGACGAGATGGCTGACATCGCCCTGATGCTGGATGACGACAAGTATCCCGAGGGCGCAGCGCTGCTTGACCAGGCTTGGAAGGCGCTCAAAACCGCCGGCAAGGCGACGCGTACTGTCACCGAGAAGCGCGACGACGGCACGGAGAAGAAGACGCTTGTCCCGAACAAGAAGTTCCAGGACATCGTTACCCGCCTCGGTTGGAAGGGCTACACGTACCCGGAAGACATGAACAGCTACATCGAGTACGAGATCAAGGGCGCGGCCGCGTTCAGCGACTACTACAACTTTGAAGTTGAGCAGACCTACCGCGACGTAGGGCTGTTCCCGCCTGATATCGTCACCAAGCTTGAAGAGATGCAGGGAGTCGCCGAAAGCAACTGGCAGGTCCTCAAAGCTAAGGACGACGCCGACGGCTTCGCACTCAAGGCGCGCAAGGCCTGGATTCGCTTCAAGGCGTCGCAAGACAGCAAGGCGAAAGTCGACCGCAAGAAGGGCAAGCGTTCGTTCAGCCCGACGGCCATGGAGCGCGGCTCAGAGCCGTTCGACAAGATCTGGACATACACTTACTGGAAGCCGTTCATCGTTTTCGTTGAGCGCGAAATCGGCCAGGACGACCTCGATGAAGATTTCATGGAAACGCTTGAAAGCAAAGCGGCCCTGCTGAAGCACGAGTATGACTGGTTCAATGAAAAGCTGATCCAGCCCTTCAATCTGCAACGCCAGAAGCCCCAGTACAACGCCAAGCAGGCCGAGGAAGAGGGTTGGCCGCTGGAAATCATCGTGCTGAAGGACAGCGCGACGTTTGAACAGTTCGTGCTGGATTCGATGGGTCAGCCGATGCCGGGCGCCCGTGCGTTCTATTCGCCGCTTGAAGAGCGGGTCATGACGTTCGACGACACCAGCACGACCAACGCAGACACCCTGTGGTTCAACGAGTCAGTGCTGATCCACGAGACCTTCCACATGCTGTCGGATTTCTACCACGCGGACCCTATGTTCGACATGGAGATGCTGCAGCAGCGCCCAAGCTATACCAGCATTCTGGTGCAGGAGGGACTTACGGACTCCGTGTCAGGCTTCACCCGCGAAGGTCTCGGCGGCAAGGCCACTTACGAGTTCCTTGAACTGAACCACCTGCGCCTGCGCAGCTTCAAAAACATCTACGAGATACTGGACAGCCGTCCGCTGTTCCGGATTCGCGATATGCTTGAGGTTCGAAGCTATGGGCAGGCCAATCAGGTCGCGTTCAAGCGTGCGCAGGAACTCAAGGTAAATCCGATGTGGGCGGCCCAGAACGGCGTCGGCATTTTCTACCCGACCGCCTGCCAGGCCAGCTACTTCTTCCATCACTACAAGAAGAACGGCAAGTACGTGTACCGTGACAAGTGGTGGAAGTTCATCGGCATGGACTACAAGGGTGAAATCACCCTGACCAGTTACAACGACAACAGCGCAATCGCCGAGTTCAAGAAGGTCTTCGAGATCGACTCAGACGAAGACTTCGACAAGCTCGACAAGGAATGGCTGGACTACATCATTGCCCTGAAGCCGGAAGACGTTGGTAAGGACGGCAACGGCGAAGTCGAAGGCCCCAGCAAGACCATTCAGCCGGGTCCCATAGCGCCGCCACCAGCGCCTGAACCGGGACATGGCAAAGCGCACGACGCGCAGAAAGCAGCCATCCCCGGCCGTGACGAAGACAAAGAGGCCGCGTAAACGCCGCGGACAGGCAATCAGCCAGACAAACAACGGGAGGCCGCAGGGCTTCCCGTTATTTGTCCGCCCTCAATCTGGCCGAAATCCGTTCGGAGAACGCCATGAAAAAGAAGCTGCTGCTGTTGTTGCTGGTGCTGATCGCGCTGGTCATCAGCCTGTATCTGTTCCATGAGCCGGCCGGAGAGCCGTCACCCGCCGAGACACAGGAAGGCGAACCAACGTTGCTGGGCACCTTGCAGTTGGCTGCGCAGCAACCGACCGACGACGTCCAACAGGGCTTTGAAGACTACCGCCTGTGTGTTGAGCAGATCCCCGCAGAGGGTTTCGAAGAGCTAAGACCCTTGCTGGCACGACGCCTGGCGGCAGCCGCGCAGGATCACGGCACAGCGGACGAGATTGCCGACGCGGGGATTCTACTGCATGACGACGGTTTTCAGGACATCGCGCATCCGTTGCTGGTGCTGGCCGAAACAAAGCTTGAAGCGGTCTTCCCGACGCTTACCCGCGTTGCGGACGGGCCCGACGCATCGCAAAGACGCGGGCCGCCGCAGATCCACAAGAAGTACGTCGAAGTCGTCAAGCGCCTTGGCTGGCAGGAATGGCACGAGCCCGCTGAGCTGAATGATTGGCAACTGTACGAGGTCGAAGGCTGGCAGGCGTATCGAGACTATGTGTGGGACAGTGTCCCGCAGAAGTGCCGTGATGTGGGCCTGTACCCACCGGCGACCATTCGTGAACTCGACAAGCTTCTCGAAGTCATCCGCGGGAACTGGACCAAACTCAAGAATGAGGACCATGCCGCCGGCTTTGCGCTGAAGGCACGCGCGGCCTGGCTGCGATTCAAGCAATCTCAGGACAGCCGCGGCAAAGTCATGCGCAACCGGGGCAAACGCTCGTTCAGCCCCAAAGCCATGGGGCGCGAAGCGCAAGCGTTTACGGACATCTGGACGTACCAGTACAGCCGCCCGTTCATCGTCTACATTGAGAAGCCGTTCGACGCCGAGCTGAATCAGGCCCACCTAAACGATGCGCTGGGCATGCTCGCGGATCTGTATGACTGGTTCATCGACCAGTTCGTTGACGAAATGGACCTCAAGCGCGTCCGTCCCCAATTCCATGCCGAGTTGGCCGAGCAAGAAGCTTGGCCTATTGAGATTGTGCTGTTCGCGTCGCGTGAGCAGTTTGATCGTTTCGTCGAGGAATCGACGGGCAGCGAGCTTCCGGGCATGACGGCTACCTACGCGCCGGGCGACGAACGCGTCGTCGCCTGCCTGCCCCAGGGTGATGAAGACATGGCGTGGTATCAGTCGCGCATCGCCAAAGCGGCCTTTCAACTGCTGTCGGACTTCTACGCGCCCGACCCCACCTTCGATGAAGATGAGCAAATGCGCCGCCCCCGCTGGTCAAGCCTGCTGGTGCAGGAGGGACTGGCGGAATGCGTCGCGAGCTACGCAAAGACCGGCCAGTGGCCAAACACCGAGCACGAATTCATGGCGCTGAGCCCGTACCGAGTCGCCAGTTACGTGAAAACCGTCGAGTTGTTGGAGGGGCGCCCGCTGTTCAGAATCCGCGATCTGCTGGAAGTGCGTAGCTATGGGCAGGCCAATCAGATCGCTTTCAAGCGTGCGCAGGAACTGAAGGTCGACGCGATGTGGGCGTCGCAGAACGGCATCGGCATGTTCTTCCCGGCGGCCTGCATGGCCTGCTACTTCTTCCACCACTACCAGCGCGACAACGAGTACGTCTACCGCGACATCTGGTGGGGCTTCCTGCACGCCGAGTACAACGGCAAGCACAAGCTAACGAGCTTCAGCGACGCGGCGGGAATCGAAGGCTTCAAAGCAGCGTTTGGCATCACAAGCGACAGCGACTGGGCCGACCTGCAACGCGAGTTTGAAGCTTTCGTTGAGGGGTTGGCCCCAGAAGTCACGGAACCCGACGAAAACGACTAAAGCCGCTGATCATCCCCCATAACGGAACCGGCGGGCGTTCGCCTTTCAGGGCTACAATTTATAGGCTTTAGGGTTTATAAAGGATGGTTGCTCAGGAGACGTCGCGACCGGGGAGGGTTGCAGGTTCCTCCCGGGTACAGCGACCGTTATGAAACAGGCCACACAAATCGCTACCAAAATACGCTTCGTGACCGCCGCATCCCTTTTCGACGGCCACGATGTGTCAATTAACATCATGCGCCGCCTGCTGCAGGCCCACGGCGCTGAAGTCATCCACCTCGGTCACAACCGCAGCGCCGAAGAGATCGTCAACGCGGCTATCGAAGAAGACGCCCAGGGTATCGCCATCAGCAGCTACCAAGGCGGGCACATGGAGTTCTTCAAGTACATCTACGACCTGCTGCGTGAGAAGAACGCCGGGCACATCAAGATCTTCGGCGGCGGCGGCGGCGTGATCGTGGCCGACGAAATCAAAGAACTGCACGAGTACGGCATCAACCGCATTTTCAGCCCCCACGACGGTCGTGAGCTCGGGCTCGACGGCATGATCAAGCTGATGATGGCCGAGTGCGACTTCAGCACCCTGCCGACGCTCGACGCCGAACTCACGAACTTCGATCCGCAGCACAAGGGCGCCGTCGCCAAGCTGATCACGCTGGCGGAAATGAATGGGCAGGCCCCGACCGATCAGGGCGAGCAACTGGCGAAGCTGGTCAAGCAACGCAAGGACGCCCGCAAGCTGAAGGCGCCGGTCATCGGCATCACCGGCACCGGCGGCGCGGGCAAATCCAGCCTGACCGATGAGCTGCTGCGCCGCTACATGCTCGATTTTGAAGACCAGACCGTCGCCGTGATCAGCATTGACCCGACGCGCAAGCGCACCGGCGGCGCGCTGTTGGGCGATCGCATCCGCATGAACTCGCTGGATAACCCGCGGGCCTACATGCGCTCGCTGGCAACGCGCGACAGCCACAGCGAAATCAGCGAAGCGCTGGACGAAGCCATCGATATCTGCCAGGCCGCGGGCTACGACCTCGTCATCGTGGAAACCAGCGGCATCGGCCAGGGCGACGACGCTATCACCAAGTTCAGCGACCTCAGCATGTACATCATGACGGCCGAGTTCGGCGCGCCCACGCAGCTTGAGAAAATCGAGATGCTGGACTTCGCCGACCTGGTCGTGCTGAACAAGTTTGAGCGACGCGGCAGCCAGGACGCCCTGCGCGATATCCGCAAGCAGGTCTGGCGCAACAAAGGCGCACCGCACAATGACCTGCCGGAAACGATGCCGGTCTTCCCGACCATCGCCGCGCAGTTCAATGACCTGGGCGTCAACGCCCTGTATATCGAACTACTTAAGCGCCTCGGCGAGATCAGCGGACGCACGCTTGAAACGCGCTACTTCAATCAGGTCTGCGGCCCTGAAGGCCCGAAGCAGGACACCGTAGTGCCGGGGCGGCGCATTCGCTATCTGTCTGAAGTCTCGGACAGCGTGCGCAACTATCACAAGTGGGTCGAGCAGCAGCGCGTGATCGCGGGCAAGCTCGGCGCGACCTACAGCGTACTGCAGGATCTTGGCGACCAGCCGAGTACGCCGTTGACTCCGCTCGACGAGAAACACGACGACGCCGGCATACTGAAGCTGCGCAAGCGATACAACGAGTTGCTGAATGAGCTGGATGCAGAGTGCGTAAACGAGCTTAAGGGCTGGCCGGAACTCCAGAAGGCCTACACAGCGGACGAGAACGTCTACAAAGTGCGCGGGCGCGAAATCCACGTCGGCAACTACACGAAGACGCTTAGCGGCACGCAGCTACCCAAGGTCGCGCTGCCGAAGTACCGCGACTGGGGCGACGTGCTGGTATGG
>JAGQRE010000040.1 GCA_020425695.1 Planctomycetota bacterium | reverse complement strand
GCCGATAAGCAGGGCAGCGTTGCCGAGCCAGAACATCCATACATAGCGTGAGGGGTTCTTCATGTTGGCTTTCGTATTGGGCTTTCTGTTGCGCCTCTTGTTTGGAACGCAACGCCAGGCGGTATGGATGGCGGAAAGTGTGCAGCAAAAAGAGACAGCCTCGCCGAAGCGAGGCTGTCTGTAGTCGAACCAAGGCTATTTGTTTTCGTCGGTGCTCTTTTTCTTGGGCACGTTGAAGCGCTTGGTGCCTGGTACGCCGTCGCGCTCGTAGGTCACGACGAATTCCTGCACGCCGGAGTTGTACTCCGTGCGGACGATGCGGCGCACGTCACTCATGCTGGCAACGGGCTTTCCGTTGATCGCCTTGATGATGTCGCCTTTGCGCCCGCCCCGCGCAATCACTGAGTTGTCGTCAGGAATGTCTTCACTGATCTGGATGCCGAGCGGCTTACCTTCACGGTCATGCACGACCTTGGCGTAGCGTGCCAACTCATCGACGTTCACGTTCTTGTAGTCGTCCGTGCCGAGCGTCCAGGTGTCGGTGCCGGCGTCGTAGACGGATTCCTTGGGCCGGGTGTCCTCGACTTCGACGGTCGGGTCAGGCGGCGGGTTGTCCGGTAACTTGATCTTGCTGTCGCCGATTTTGCCGGTGCGCCCAAGCTTGTTGATGTCCGGCAATTCAAACGCCTTCGGGTCCGGCGAAAGCTTCACTTCGTAGCGCCGATCCTTGTACTTCGGGTTGCGTGACGCGCCCTTCATCAGCACGTGGTCCCACTCAATGCTGACAACCTCAAGGTCATACTTCGCGAGCTTCTGGACGTTGGGGTCCATTGCCCGTTCCTTGCTGAACTCTTCCGAGAACTTCATGCCGCCCTGGAACAGCAGCGTTGCGTTCTTGGCTTCTTTCGAGATTACAACGGCCTTCGCAATCGACGGTGCCCCGTACCACAAGCGCAGCAGTGTAAATTGGGAATTGACCCACTTCTCTAGCTCTGCTTTCAGTTCTTCGTCGCTTGGCTCGGGGTCGATTACTTCGTTGAAGCTCAGGATGTAGGTGTGCTCGACCATCTCGTCGACGCCGTTGGCGGCGCGCACGGTGACCGAGGACTCCTGCGGAGTCGCCTTGCTGAAGCGCAGCACGGTTGTGGAGCCCGTCTTTGCACTGAGGGAAACGCCGGCAGGCACGGTACCCTGAATTGACCATGTGTACTTCGACGCGTCGCCGGAGCCGCCGGCAACCTTGAGAGTGGTCTCTTTCTGAAGCGTTCCTCCTGACGGAGACATGGAAATCTTGTCAGGGCGGGCGTGGGGCGAAAGCAGCGAGTCGCGGAAGTACGAGTGGTCGGCGGTTGTCGCCGAATCCACCGTGTTCTGCCATGCGACACGCTTTTCTTTGGTCTTCGGCTGTGAGGCCTGCGCGTACTTGGCGTCGCGATCGGCCTCCATGTCTTGCCAGAACTGGTAGCCGACAAATGCGCCACCAGCCAACACAAGCAGGTTGGCCAGCCAGATCAGGGCTGATAGTTGCGGTCCCTTCATGGGTACCTTTTTACCCTCTCGCGCGCCGAATGGGCGCAAAAACTAGCGACTGACTTCAACCGTCGGCTTGACCGGCTTGCCGTTGCGTGGCTTGTCGGCGTCCGACATGACGAGCCAGGCGCCAAGCACGGCTACCAGCAGCAACCCGCCGAGCGTAGCCAGCATCACACCGTTCTGCTTGCCACTCTTCTTTTCTTGCCTGTTGCGCATCACATGCTCCCGAAGCAGCCAACCAAGCAGCTAACCCTGAAACGACTTGTCGTTGACCGCGTTGCGGGAAAATCGTGGAAATTGCGCCGGTTATTCGGGCTGCGGCTCTGAATTGGCAGCTTCTGGCGGGGTAAGTTCCTGCAATTTGTGATGAATGGCCCACAGCAGCTCAGTCAGACCCTGCCCGGTGACTCCGCTGATCAGGCGAACGGGCTCTCCGAGTAGCTCGCCAAGGGCCTTGGCTCGTTCCTCCGCGCCCGGGATGTCGCTCTTGTTCGCCACAATCATGCGTGGCTTTGCGCCAAGTACGGCACTGTGCGACGAAAGTTCATGCATGATGACGTCGTGGTCCTGCTTGAGCTCTTCCGGCTCTTTCTCGCTTACATCAATCAGATGCAGCAACAGGCGGGTTCGCTCCACGTGGCGCAGAAACTGATGCCCGAGTCCCTTGCCCGACGCCGCGCCTTCAATCAGCCCGGGAATGTCCGCCATCACGAAGCGGTTCTCGGGGTTCAGCTCAACGATGCCCAGGTACGGCGAGAGCGTGGTAAACGGGTAGGCCGCCACTTTCGGGCGCGCGTGGGTGCAGCGCGACAACAGTGTGCTTTTGCCTGCGTTGGGCAGCCCGACCAGCCCGACGTCGGCGATCAGCTTTACTTCAAGTCGCAGCTTGCGCTCAGCGCCCGGCTTGCCTTCGGTACGCTCGCGCGGGGCCTGGTTCGTGGCCGTGGCAAACTGCTTGTTGCCGAGCCCGCCCTTGCCGCCCTTGGCCGCGACAAACGTTTGCCCCGGTTCTTTCAGGTCAGCAAGCAGCACTACGTCACTGACCGGCGCTTCTTCGTCAAAGTCTTCGCCGCTGGCGCCCTCTTCACTGAAGGCTTCCGGGGGCGCGTTCTCAAGGTCCAGTTCTTCTTCGACCTGCTGCTCGGTGCGAAGTTCGTAGATCAGCGTACCCACGGGAACGTCGATGATGTTGTCGGCGCCGTTCTTACCGTGCTGGTTCTTGCCGCGACCCGGTTCCCCGGGCTCGGCCCTGAGTTCGCGGACATGCTGCAGGTTGCCCAGCCCGTTCAAATGATGGCTGGCCCTGAATATGACGCTGCCGCCCAGCCCACCGTCGCCGCCGTCGGGGCCGCCCTTGGGAACGTGCGATTCACGGCGGAAGCTGACGATCCCGTCGCCGCCGCGCCCGCCCTTAACCGAAAGCTCATGTTCATCGACAAACATGGCGGCAGGTTATAAGACGCGCAGGCGCACGCCATGGGAAGCGTGACTCACCGACCGTCAATTTCAACGAAAGCGCCCAAACCGAGAAGCCGATGACCGACGCGCCCACAAAACTGCTGATCCTTGGAACCGGAGCGCTGGCGAAGTCAGCCATGGAGCTTGTGAGCGCTGATGAAACCCTGAAGGTTTCAGCGATCATCGATACCGGCGACGGCAGCATGGTGGGGGAGGAGTTTCTGGGTATGCGCGTTCAGGGTGACCTGTCCGACCTGCCGCGCTTCAAGATTCAGGGTGCAAAGGCCGTCTTTCCGGCCTGCGATGACCCGGGCGAAAAACAGAAGGCACTCGAGGCCGCGGCCAAAGTGAAGTACCAGGTAATCGCGCTGCGCCACCCAACGGCGATCATCGCGGACAGCGCAAGGCTGGGTGAGGGTGGGTTTATCGGCGCGGGCGTGATCATCGGCGCCGAAGCCAAACTTGGGCGGGGTTGCAGTGTGGGCGCGGGCGCAATCATCGAAGCGGGTGCCAGCATTGGTGAGGGCTGCAGTATCGCTGCCGGTGCCATCATCGCCCCCGGCGCGGTCGTTGCTGCGGGCACGTCCGTGGCATTGGGCCAGATCGTGCAGTAGGCCTTCCTAGCGTCGCCAGCTTGGCAGCGTAAAGCCCTTACGGTCGGGGCTAGCGTAGAACCAGCCTGTCTGCGTCTTTCCCTCAAGCTGCGCGATGCGCGTTACCTTTTCGTTCACATACTTCTGAAACTCTGTGTACGACACGAGATGGTCGCGGTTGACGTCAGCCTCGCCGTTCAGGGCTTCGAGGGCATAGCTGGTGAATAGCCCGTGGTTCAGGTCCTCGATTTCCATAGCCTGCATCGGCGCTTCGCCGGGCTTGGCGTCGGTCGCACTCAGAATGATGCAGCGCGTGCCGGCGTCTTCGCAACGCTTGATCAGGGCGTCAAACAGGCTGCCCTTCAGGTTCTTTTCTGTGAGTTTGGCAAGCGTGGCTTCATCAACCACACAGCGCTTGTCTTCGGGCGCGACGAAGCTTGTGTCCAGTACCAGAGTGATCGTTCGCGGGCGGTTCTTGAGTAGCGCGTCGACTGTTTCTTCGAGTGTCACCATTTCGATTGTCTTGCTACCGGCCGGCTGGGCGAGAACCATCGCCGGCTTCAAGTTGCTGTCGAGTGTGCCAACGCCGGAGAACACCAGGTAAACGTCATCGTTGTAACGAGCAAGATTGCTGAGGTCGCTTGCTGCGCTGAGCACAGCGCGGCGTGTTGCACGCGGCCCGATGACACTGCGCAGGGCGCCTTCCGGGATACTGTCGTTCTCCGCATCCAGCAACTGTGCGGCGATGGCTTCCGCGTCCTGTTGGGCATAGCGCGTGAGTGGCAGAGGCGGCGTGCCGGTGCCGTCAACACCGACAACCAGTGCAACGCGGCGACGAATGCCCTCAAGGAAGCTGTCGCTCTGTGATTCTTTCGCCAGATCCGTCGTGACGTAGCGCAGAGCGTCTTTCTTGGCTTCGTTTTCAGCAATGGGCATCAGCAGGTTGCCGATGCGTGTCCAGTTGTCTTCATCGAAGTGGCCGGGGGTGCTGAAGATTCCGAACAGGTTCCAGCCTTCGTCCCAGTCGTCGAGGCTGCGGACGACGGTCTCGGGTGGCTGGAGGCGATGCGATGCGAGCTCAATGTCGCGGGTCGTCGGGTACATGCGCAGATCGACGTGCAGATTTACGTCGAAGTCTTCGTCGGCAATCCACCACGAAAAGATGGGGCTTACCATCCACCAGACAAACATGTTCCAGCCGTAGGCGCCGTTGCTGTCTACGTAGCCGACATCCTGACGCTTCATGGTCGGCATCAGCACGACATCAAGCCCCTGACGAAGCGCGGCGGCTTGCAGTTCTTCCCGTGTTGAATCAGGTGTTGCGCCCTCGATTGACTCGACGGCCTCGAACATGCGGTACTTGCGGAACAGTTGCAGCAACTGGTTGTGAATCCCGTCGCCGCCGTTCAGTCGGTCTTCGTCCGGCGAAAGTACCCAACGCTGGGTGTCTTCTACGTTGTAGCGTTTTTCGTCCAGTTCCAGCGCAACGCGGACTGGTGCGAGGCCTACGCGCAGGGGTAGTGGTTGCCAGCCCTGCGGAATGATCTGTTCTTCGCGGACATCTTCTTCGAGATTCGGCACCTCGACGTTGCTGCAGGCCGAAAAGGCCAACAGTATCGCCGCCATTGCCACCAGCATTGCGGGCTTAACCATCCGACCCATTCCCGTCCTCTGGGTTGTCTTCACTGCTGAGGGAGAACTTCTGGGCGCAGCGGAAGCCGCGACCGGTTGAGCGGTCAAGCAACTGGGCCACGCTGTTTTTAGCGCGGCGTGCATAGCGGTAGAACAGCTCGGCGCGCAGCCCCGGCTCTGCGCCTTTGACTGTGGCGACGCGCTCGTTGTGGTCACCCGTCCATTCGGAGACATTGCTACCGAGGTCGCGTACGCCGATCACACTGCGATCCCATTCCGTCGTGCCGACCTCGCGCGGTGCGGCAACGCCGCCGACGGGGCCGTTTTCGCGCGGGCCGAACGGATAGTCGCCGGTGTCGCTCGGGTTGTCGGGACGGGGGGCGCCCGCCGCCACTTCCCATTCGTCGGCCGTCGGCAGGCGCTTGCCGGCCCAGCGTGCATAAGCCTGTGCCTCATAGAAGCTGAGACCCGTGACCGGGTATTTGGCGAGTGATTCGTCGAAGCTGCCTTCAGCCCAGCTTGCAGGCCCGGCGTCACCGGTGCTGTCTACCAGCAATGAAATGTACGGCAGTGCGTCTTCGGCCCAGTAGGCGGGGTCGGTGTAGCCGCCGGCATCAATGAACTTCTTGTACTGCTCGTTGGTGACGAGGTATTTGTCGATGAAGATGAAGTCCTTTTGCTCAAACAGGCGCTGCGGGTTGTTGTCGCCGTCGCGGTTGCTGCCGACGGTGAATGTTCCGCGGGGCAACAGTACCAGTTCGTCGCTGACCTGCTTCATAGCGACGCGTAGCTTGATGTCGGTGAGTTCGGAGTTGATCTCGGCAACGGTTGCCTTGTCAGTGATGTACTTGAGGGCGCGGTCCAGCAACTCGCCCTTCAGGATGTCATCTTCTGCTTCAGTTCCTTCATTGAACAGTGCGGCGCCAAGACGGGTACGGACTTCGTCGCGATAGGTCAGTGCGCGTGTGTTGTAGTCCGGGTCAGACAACTCGGGGATCAGCGCGTCGTAGTTGGCCAACGCACGTGTCAGTTCTTCCGATGACTTGGCACGTGTGTCGGTCAATCGCAACTCTTCAAGGCGACTGAGTTGCAGCATGCGATCAAGTTCAGTGCTGTCTTTCTCGGTGGCGAACTCGCTGGTTTTCGCTTCTTTCAGTGCGGCCTGAATCTGGGACTGCGCGAGCACCCATTCTTTGTTTGCAACAGCGTTCCGCGCGTCGGCGAGTAGTCGATTGAAACGGGACTGCTCTTCGACTTTCTTGTCGAGTACCGTTCGCGCGGCGTCGATCTGGGCGCTCAGACGACCCGTGCTTGCACCTGTATTGAGCATCAGGTCGGCGACGTCGTAGTGGCCGTCGTTCATGGCCCGTGTCGCGAACTCCAGCGCTGCCTCGGCCTTCATGTTCTGGGCGTCGCCGCGCAGTTTGTCGGCGTTGCCGCCGCTGACCGCGACGCTGATCGCCTGGTCGCAGATGCTGATGACCTTGACGAGTTTCTGCGAGGCCTCTGTGTACTTGGACTTGTCGAGGGCGACGGCCAGCGCCATTTCGTTGCGCGCGTCGTTGACCAACCCGCGCAGTTTGCGCAGGTCTTCGTCGGCCTGCTTGCGGTCATCGTAAGCCTTGAGCCAGACGGCAATGCTGCCGAGGGCTTCGATGATCTGGGCTTTCTCATCGTCATGGCCTTCAACCTTCAGGGTCTGAACCTGGCGATAGTCGGCCTGCGCATCAGAGTACATCTCTTTGAGTTTGCTGAGGGCTTCACTGCCTGTTGCATCGGCGGTCTTGGCCTTTTCGTGCGTCGCGACGGCGGTATCGAAAGCGTCGTTGAACGCTTCCTCGGCCCGTTTGCTGGCTTCGGCTTCTTCTGCCGCACGGGCCGCCATGGACTTGCGAACCTGCGCCTCACCGTTGATTGAGTTGGCTTTCTTGAGCCCGGCTTCGGCAGCGTCGTCGTCGCCGAGTGTCAGCAGGGCGCTCTGGTATTGTGAAACGGCGTCGGAGGCAATCTTGGCTGCTTCGTCGTAGTTGTCGGAAGCCAAGGCGGTCTCGGCTTCGACGATGCGAGTGTCGGCCTTCGCAACGAGTTCATTCGCGCGTTCGATGGAAGCCTGCTGTGCGGCCCGGTAAGCGAAGAAGCCACCGACGCCCAGTGCGCCAACAACCAGCACAATCATCAACAGCCCGACTTTGTGGCGCGAGATCCACTTGCTGATCAACTGGCCCATCGAGTATTCGACGGCCGCGAGACGCCCACCCTCTTGCCAAGCGCGAAGATTGTCGACGAGTTCCTGGGCGCTGGCGATTCGCTTGCTGGGCGCTTTTACCAGGCACTTCATGACAAGTTGGTCAAGCTCAGGCGGGATGCGGCGTTCCGGGGAACGCTTGGTCGGCGTTTCCGGCTCGTAGTTCTTGACCTGGTCGATCACCTGGGCGCTGGTCTGTGCCGTCCACGGCGTGTAGAGCGCCAGCAGTTCATACAGAATGACGCCGAGGCTGAAGATATCGCTTTCGGCACCCATGCTGTTGACTTCGCCGCGCGCCTGCTCAGGCGACATGTAGCTTGGCGTTCCCAGAATGCTGCCAACCATTGTTCGGGCCGCGTCGTCTTCCTGGCGGTCGCTGCGTACTTCGCGATCAGCCGTGTCTTCCTTGCGCCCGATGATCTTGGCGACACCCCAGTCCATGATCTGCACTTCGCCGAAGCGACCGACCATGATATTGGCGGGCTTGAGGTCTCGGTGAATCACGCCGCGGCTGTGCGCGAAGGCGACACCTTCGGCGACCTTGATGAAGATGTCGATCAGGCGGCTGATCGGGTACGCACGCTCGGCGCTTGGGTCTTTCTTGCGCAGGCGCTTGATGATGCTGGAGAGCTCTTCGCCCTCGACCAGCTTCATCGTGAAGTACAGGTTGCCGCGCCCGTCTACGCCGATTTCGTGTACCGGCACAATGTTCGGGTGCTCTAGCTGCCCGGTGATCTGGGCTTCTTCCAGGAAACGCTCGACCAGGTCGGCACGGTCCAGCATCTCTTTGCGCAAGACTTTCAGCGCGACGCTGCGGCGCAGGTCGTTGTCTTCGACTTCAATAACTTTGCCCATGCCGCCGCGGGCAATCTCGCGAATCACCGAGTACCGCTTCTTCTTGCTGCCCTTCTTCAAGCGGTCCATCGACCCGCCGCCGCCGATCTTGACGCCTTGGCCAAGCCCCATTTGCTGGCGAAGGTCAGCCAGTGTCATCTCGTGGCCGGTGATTACTTCGTCGCCGGTGATGTTGCTTTCAACGCCGAGCTTGCTGTCGGTGCGGTTTCTTAAGCCGGGGCGGGCCATTTCGCCGGTTGCGAACTGGGTTTTGCTGCCGGTGGTGACACCGCTTGGCTCAGATTCGTTGGTGATGTCTTCAAGGCTGACGTTGCTGTCGTCGTAGACGGTGCTGCCGTCGGCGACGAATTCACCGGGTATGGTAACGCTGACGTCAATATCGGAATCGTCCGTGATCTCGGCAGACTCGGGTTCTTGCAGATTGGCGCTTGGCGGCGCCGTGGCGACGAAGTCTTCGTCGTGCTCGGCGGGTGGTTGATCGCCTTTCAGGTCTTCTGAATTGAACAACGTGCTTTCTTCCATCGGCTTCGGCGGCGCGATGGAATCTTCGAGCATTTCCGGCGGTGTGATCGTCAGGTCTGCAGGCGGCCCGAAGTAGCTGTCGTCGGCCTGGGCCATGACTTCATTGACCGCGCTGTCATTCATGCGGACCGAGGTTTCCTCGGTTTCAGGTTCTTCCTCGGCAATGCGATCGTCTTCGCCAAAGGCCGCGAAATCTACGTTGGCACCCTTGCTGCCGGCGGCACTGAAACCCTTCTTCGACGGTGCGCGCTCACCGAAGTAGTCGCTGGCAGGCACACTGCTGAGCCCGTCGAGGCTGGTGTCGCTGCTCGTGCGTGACGGGTCCATGGACTTGCGTCCGAAGGTCTCCGTGTCCGACTTCATTGAGTCGACAGCCTGGAAGCGTTCGGTGTCCTTGCCCTTTGGATGCAGGTTGCCGGTGAATGTATCGCTGCTATCGAGGGCGCTGGGTTCAAGTTCAGGTTCTGCGTCGAGCGTCTCGCTGAATGCTTCGCCGCGGATGGTATCGGCGTCAAGGCTTGACTCGTCAAGATCAGCCTCGAGCACGCCGGCCTCTGCGGCAGGCATGACGATTTCTTCATCCAGTTCGTCGTCTTCGATCTCGATTTCGCCAAGCACGCTCTCGCGGTCACCCAGCGACGTGTCAGCGGGCAGCAGCTCGCTGACCAGAAAACGTGAGGTCGGCGTTTTCTCGCCTACAAGTTGCGGCGCATCTTCGTCGATGTTCAGCGAGGGCAGGTCTTTGCTGTCGCTGTCGTCGAAAATGCTGTCGCCGCTGCTGTTCTCGGGCGGTGGTAGTTCCATTTCCAGGTGGCTGTCGTCGCTGGCGTTGTCGGCCACCGCGTAGGTTGGGCGCAAAGGCTCAACCATGCGCGGGACTTCGTCGAAGTGCTCGTCCTCGGGCTCGATCTCGACATCGTGAACTGTTGCGTAGCGTTGGGTGTCAGCTGACTCCAGATCTGCGGATATAGGTTCCAGTTCGTCTTCGCTGATGCGGGACGTCAGGTCGGCGACCGTGTCACTGGGCTTGGCGTCCAGCAGAGCAAGAGCGGCTTCAACGCCGAGCCAGCCGTTCTCGACAGCCAATTCGGATGCGCCGAGTTCCGGCTCTGCTTCGTGGCGTGATTGGAGCTCAGTGCGAATCGAGTCAATCTGCGACACGGAGAGCAGCCCCCGTTCGCGCGCACGTTTCAGAAACAGCTCATCAAGCTGCTGGTTCAAGAATGCTTCCCGTATCGACTTTCAAATCTGCCCTGGTGAAGCTGGAGTCCGGGACAGGTCTTTGACCCGCCGTCTGCACTGTCACTACTTTACGACAAATGTCCTGAACAGGTTTGTTCCAACTGATCGGCTTAGAATCGTCTTCTCGCCGAACAACGAGTAGTATCGTCCCGTTGACCGATCGTACAAGCCCGTCGTGCCCTTCGCGTTATTCGAGCCTGGAGGCGCCATGTACTGCCAGACTGGGCCGTTCGTGCCCATTACCAGTGCCTGGGCCTTCGGTCTGGTCGCCGGGGCGTGCAGGACGCGGCTGTATTCGTCGTCGTAGATGGCGCCGCTCTCGAACACGTCCTCTTCCTGCCCGGGGTTTGCGACGCTTAAGGCCGCCCAACTCGCTGAACCGAGAGTGTAAGAGTAGAGCTGGCGGTTCGCGCCCGAGACGCTGCTCTCACCACCGCAGACGAGGACTCGAGACTTGCGGCTGTCGTAGCCGATGGTCGCGCCTGCCCTCGAGTCTGGAGCCGAACCGGATGTTGCCGTGACCAGATGCCACGAAGCCGATGCCAAGCCGCCCGTCAGGTCCAGATACCACAGGTCATTCTTGAACCCGCTGCTGTCTACACCGCCGAACATCCAGATGCGTCGGTTGTCGTCATCCCAGCACAGGGCGGCTTCGCGGCGTGGTGAGGGGGGGCTACCGCTGACCGACATCTCGGTCCATGTGTCGTTTGACGTGTCGAAGTACCAGACCCGGTTTTCCAGCCCACCGCTGGTTCCAGGAGGCGCTTTGTCGCCGCCGAACATCACGTTCACGGCATGCAGGTCGTCAAGGGCCATCGCCGATCCCCACATTGGAGGTGGCAGTTGCCCACCGGCGGCCTGCCTTTCCCAGATCGGGTTGCCGCCGTTGTAGTCGAACGTCCAGAGCTCGTTGCTTGGGCCGTGGTCACAAAGCCCGCCGTAGATGATGGCTTCGCCGAACTCCCAGACGCCGCAGGCGGATCTGCGCCCCTGAGCACGGATGTTGTCGGCGTTCTCGGGTATGAACTCGGTGGTAGTGTCGTCGAAGTACCAGAGGTCGCCGAACGTCCCGATGCCCTCAATCTCACCGCCGTACAGGAACGCGTCACCCAGACCCGTCAGGATGAAGCCTGCATCCCCGCGCGGTAGTGGGCGCTCGCTCGCCGGGTTGTGCTTCGTCCAGGCCGCGCCTGTGCCTAATGAGATGCTGTACAAGTCATTGGAATACGTTGACTGGTTAGCGACCTGGCCGCCGAACACCCAGATTTTGCCATTGTCGAAGTACGATGAAGCGTTTCGAAGTCCGCCGGCCGGCTGGTTCCCGGACGAGGTGACGTTTCTCCACTTCCAGTCAGACTCGCGAAGCTCCCAGACTTTGTTGGATGACGAGCCAGTGCCGTTGTCAGCACCGACAAAGTAGTGGATCTGGTTGTTATCATCAAAGGCGTGCGAAACAAGCTGAACGTCATTCGGAGCGTTCGACGGGTCCTGAGTTGTCTTTACGGCCTGCCATTTGTCCTGGTCTGTATCGAAGCGGAACACCTGATTCTTGTCCCTCAGGATCTGGATCTCCTCATGGGCAATGTCGTACCAGCAGTGGTATCGAGTGTTCCCTGCCAGATTGGGCGCGTTGGAGAGGTTGCCTGCACTTACTTGCGTCCACGCGGCCGGCGTGCCACCCGTGACGTTGTTCAGGTCAAGAGAGTAGATCAGAACTGTGTTCGTAAAGCCTTGCCCAACCACAGCCAGCAGGCGGTCATTGATCTCATCGCAAACGCACATGATGCAGTTCGCAAGCTTCGGAAAGGTGCCGGCACCCTTGACTGGCTGGTATGCGCCAAAGGTGGATGAACCGGCTGCTGTCTCGAGGTACAATGGTTGATCGTCGTGGAAGTTGGTGGCAGTTTCACTGTGTCCGCCGACGAACCAGACGCGCTGGTTGACCGGGTCCCAGACCGAGCTTACGTCGCCGCGCCCCATCGTAACGTTGTCGAGTTCAAGCCAGTTCTGCCCGTCACCCGCGATATAGATGTCCACTTCATCGAACGGGTTGGGTGAGGCGTTTGCTTCGGCGCGGATTCGAACAATACGGTCCACTGCCGTAGCCCCGGGAGTGTACAGCCCGGTGTTCGCGTCCAGATTTCCGAATGTCGCCCCGACAAAGCTCCATGTCACGGCCTGTGAGGCCTGCGCCGGAGCAACCACTGCGCTGAACTGGATCGGAACGGATTTGGATACGGCGGAGATCGTTACACCCTCATCCGGGCTGATGGTGACGCTCAGCGGCGCGGTCTGCACCGCAGGCATCACGGTAAGTGAAGCAGTTGCTGTGATCGACGTGTTGACTGCACTGCGCGCCGTCACGGTGATGCTTTGCGCGGCTGCCGACGTATTCGGGGGTGTATAGAAACCGGAAGTGCTGATGGTTCCGACAACCGGGTTGATCTCCCAGGTTACCGCCTGGTTGGCGTTGGTCGGAACAAAGTTGGTCGCAGTGAACTGTTTGCCGGCGCCCCCGGCAAACACCGATGCGGTAGCGGGTGAAACTGAAAAGCTCGTGGGTGCAGGGGCAACCAGATCAACGAAGAACGAGCCAAAGACGCTTGGCTTGGCTGTGCTGACCGCGTCCACGCGCACGGTGTCCGGGCTGGGCAATGTGGATGGTGCGGTGTAATTGCCCGCTGCATCGACAGTGCCTACGGTTGAGTTGCCTGAGCCCCAGTCCTGCGAGTTCCACACTACGCGCCAAGTTACGCCCTGTGGTGCCGTTGTCGGAACAACGCTCGACGTAAAGCCAATCGTCGCCCCCAGTGCCAGGTCAGGCTTGACCCAGCTGGGCGGGTTGTCGGCCGGTGGTGTGACTTGCACGTTGGTCGGCTCGGGCTGAATGGTGATGCTGGCTGTTCCCGGGGCGACCGACGGGTCAACGCAGTAGGCGCGGATTTCAACAGGGTTCGTGGTCGGTACTGAACTCGGTGCGGTGTACAAGCCCTGATCCGAGATCGTTCCGTTTACGTTTCCGCCAACGACGACCCAGCCCACAAACTGCGGCGCGGTCGCAACATTCGCGACCTGAGCGGTGAAGCTCTTCGTGCCGTTCACAAGCACCGACGTCGAGGAAGGATTGACCGTAACGCCTGTCGGTTTCGTGCCCCACCAGATTCGGTAAGCGCTGAACACAGTCGTGAAGTACGCAGGGTCATCAATCTCACAGATGATAGTTACGTAGAAGCTGCCGGCCGGCGGCGTGGCAGGCGCAACGTACTGGACGCGCTGTGTACCGGAGCCGCCGTTCATCTGAGCGCCGACGACACCGGCCGTGGTCGCACCAGTTGAGAACGCCATGTCTGCAGCGTTCCCACCGGCAGCGAGGCTGGCGGCGTCGCCGATGTTGCAGGCAATTTCGTGTTTCAGTTGGATCACGCCGCTGCCGGCGTACGTGGCCTGAATCCGGACAGACGGGTTGGCGTTGATCGCCGCAGTGAGTGCGGTGCCGATTTCGTCCTGCGTCGTCAGACCGGCAATGTCGACCGAGATAGTTCCCACCTGGATGGAGCCATTTGAG
Organism: Planctomycetota bacterium; assembly: GCA_020425695.1. GTDB lineage: Bacteria > Planctomycetota > UBA8742 > UBA2392 > UBA2392 > JACKID01. The sequence continues at coordinate 15,216 of JAGQRE010000040.1, read as the reverse complement.
TCAAACTCGAACGTCTGGGGGCCGTTGATGCCGTCATCAATCACGAAGGTATCGCCGTCGGCAGTCCCGCCGCCGCCCGGGGCGTTCACTGTGACGGAACCCTGCGAGTACTGAAGCGACGCCCCCGCCGGCGTGAGCAATTGGCCGTAGTCGGCGTCCGTCTCAAGGATTTTCCAGAAGGTGTTCGTTACCGTCGCCGACGTCGGGTTGACGACACGGTCGAGGTAGATCTGGCCTGAGCCCACGACGGTTACGTCATCGGTCGGTGCGGGTGGCGCGCCGTTGTCGTCGGTGAAGATGTCGATGCTGATCGGTGCAGCGCCGCTTGGGTCGTTGATGATAGGGAACGCCTGACTGATGAAGCTGGTACCCGTCAGGTCAGCGGCCGGTGTGGCGCTTGGTGGATGGTCGGTCGGTGTCGCCCGCAGCGTAACCGACGCCGCGTTGAGATTGGGAAACGTAACGTAACTGTCCCAGATCAGGACGTTGGCTTCGCCCGTTGGTGCGGAAAGCACACTGTCAGGGTTGCCGAACACGAAGTCCGAGGCCGAGAGCGCTGTGTAGTTCGTGCCGTCGGTCGAGTACTCAAGGTTCAGACTTACCGGGTCCGACTGACCGTCTTCCACGGTGATGACAATCGGGATGTTGCCGGAAGTCTGAAGCGACTGAATGTCGGTTACTTCGGGTGCCTCGTTACCCTGAAGGTTGAACGGATCCGAGCTGACACTGGTGCCGAACGTCGCATCGCCCGGCGTCATCTGCAGTACGATGTTCGAGAACAGCGCAGGCGAGCCAAGGTCAGCCAGAGCGTCCCAAACGATCGTGTAACCCGTCGGGCTTGGGCTGGTCGGGAACGGGCCGGCGACACTGGATGCAAACTGGTTTACCAGCGTGCACGGCTGGAAGGCACCGCCGCTGATGGAGTATTCGACCACGACTACGGCTGCGTTCGATTCATCGTCCTGCAATGTCACGTCAAATGGCACCGTGCTCGTGTACGTAAAACCAGCGAAGTTCGTCAGCAGGCTGATCTCAGGCGGGCCGTTGACCGACGTATCGATGGGGAAGGGACCCGCCACAACGGGCGCGCCGGAAGTCGCACCGCTGTAGCCCGAAGGCTGGTCCTTCGGTTCCAGCTTGATCAGCACGTTGCCCACAAAGTCGTTAAGCGCGACCTTGCTATCCCACACGAACTGTCCGGGCGAGCCCGAGGGGCTCGTCAGCAGGTTGACCGGGGCGTTGCCGATCAACTCGTAAGTGCCGGAGGCGGGGTTAATGTCTATCGGCGTGAAGTTCTGTCCCTGGTCGCTTGAGAACGAAACGTCCAGCGAGCCAAGGTCGCTGCTCTGGTCAGTCAGGTCGAACGTCAGCAGAACGACATCCACACCGTTGGCCTGGATGTTCGAAACCACGGGTGCATCGTTGCCGATGTCCTGCCCGGTCAGGCTTGACCAGCTGCCGGTCGCAGTGCCGTCGTTGGCGCGGATCCTTACGGTGATGTCCTGGGTAAGTCCCGGTCCGCCGAGGTCCGTCGCAAAGTCCCATGCGAAGGTGTGCGCAACCCCGCCCGCGCTGGAACTGAGACCGGTGAGCCCGTCGCCGCCTGAGCCCTCAAAACATGTGGAAAACGTTCCGGCACCGATTGCGTACTCGACTTCGACGCTGCAAACGTCGTCATTGGCGTCGAGAATCGTGTAGGTCACCGTGGCAGGCGACTCTTCGCGCACGACGCTGGTGACGATCACGGCCGGTACTACGTTTGTGCTGGCAGGTGGTGGGTTGCTCTTCTTCTTTGAATCACTGCCCTGCAACCCGAAGATGGCACCGACCGAGCCGCCGCCCGCCGCTACCAGCCCCGGTCCACAACCTGTGGTGAAGACGGCTCCCCCAAGCGCGCATACGCCAACCAACAACAAGACAATGCGCTTCATGGTCTTCTCCGTGGACATGCTATGACTTTTTAATCAGCGCACATGATAGCGCGATGAAAACCAAGCGCCAACGCAAGAATCTTACATTTCGCGAAGTCGCGGACTCGAATTGCACATTTCTAATGCGCGAAGTCTTGTGAAGCGGTTCAGAATTCATGAACAAGGGCCGCCAATGATTGGCGGCCCTTGGGTCTGTATCACTTCCGATTAGCGGTGCGGAGGACGTGGGGGCTTCGGGCCGTTGCCACCCGGCCCGCCGGGACCGCCCGGGCCACCACCCGGACCACCGGGGCCGCCGCCCGGTCCACCGGGGCCTTTGCCTGGGCCTCCTGGGCCGTTACCGGGCCCATTCCCGCCGGGGCCGTTACCACCCGGGCCTTGAGGCGGCTTGTGGTGGGCCTTGAATTCACTCAGATCCACGTCGCCACTGTTGTCGTCATCCCAGTCATTGACCAGCGCCTGCGGGACTTCGCTGTTGTCCAGCACGCCGTCGCTGTTCTTGTCCAGATCGTTGAAGGCATCATCCGGCTTCTTCGGCATCGGGCGCCAGTGGGCCTTGAACTCCGCCTTGCTGATCTCGCCGTCGTTGTCGTCGTCGAAGTCGTTCAGCATGCGCTGGTCGGCCTCGTTGCTGTCGAGCTTGCCGTCGCTGTTCGCGTCGAGGTTGTCAAACGCGTCGTCCGGGTTCGGCTTCTTCGGCGGGTGCGCCTTGAACTCGGCCAGGCTGATGCTGCCGTTGCTGTCGTCGTCCATGTCGGTGATCATGCTGCCCGGCACTTCCGTGCTGTCCAACTCACCGTCGCTGTTCAGGTCCAGATGGTTGAAGTGGTCATCCGGCGTGCCCTGCTGACCGCCGGGGCCTGGGCCCGGACCCTGTGGCGGCTGCGGTTTCCAGTGTGCCGTGAATTCAGCGAGATCCACGTCGCCGCTGCTGTCGTCGTCAAAGTCGTTGATCATCTTCTGCGGCGCTTCGTTGCTGTCGATCACGCCGTCGCTGTTCTTGTCGAGCTTGTTGAACTCGTGCTCGGCCGGCTTGTAGTTGGCTTTGAACTCAGCCCGGTCGATGTCGCCGCTGTTGTCACCGTCCATGTCGGTGATCATCTGGGCGTTCGTCTCGTTGCTGTCGATGACACCGTCCTTGTTCTTGTCGAGGGCGTCAAAAGCCATGTCCGGGTCGAGCGGCAGTGGCGGTTTCCAGTGTGCCGTGAACTCAGTCAGGTCCACGTCGCCGCTGCTGTCATCATCGAAGTCGGTGATCATCTGCTGCGGCACTTCCTTGTTGTCGAGCTTGCCGTCAGCGTTGCGGTCAAGGTGCGTGAACACGTCATTGGCGGTCGGCGGCGCGGGCGGTTGCTGCTGTCCCGGGCCGGCCTGGGCCTGAATCGTCTGCGGGGCCATCACAACCTGCGGCGCGTTGGCACCGTGCAGTGTGGCTGAGCCCGCGATGACACTCAGCGTCAGGGCGAAGCCCTGTGCGCCGAAGCGTGCGAGTAGTTTTGAGTCAAACATGGGATCTTTCTCCGGATGTATGGGTGAGAGTGCGGTGTAACGTTGGGGTTCTGCGGAAACCTCGAACTCGCCCGGGCCCTGGGCTGAGATGCGTCGATTACCAACAAGAATTTCGTAGCTCGCGCCGTCTTCAAGCGCTACGTGTACGCGTCCGCGGTCAAGGCGGCAGCCGTGCTCAAGCGGACGGGTCAGCGAGTTTGCTTCTATATTGAGTGCCACACCCGAGGCCGGCTGCATTGAGTACGCCGCCTCGAAGTGGCGATAGTCGTCGAACAGTACCGCGACCTGGCCCTCGGTGTTTTCAGGCCACTCGGTGGGGGTGTCGGTCTTGGTGGGCAGGATCAGTACGGCAACAATGACAGCCGCGGCGGCGACCGCACTGACCGCCGCGACCAGTTGAATCAAGCGCCCGCGCTTCTTGTGTGAAGTCTTCTGGATCAACTCAGCGCCCATGGCGCGGTAGACGTCGGGAAGGTCGTTGCCTTGCCGCCCCGCGCGCTCAAGCCAGCCGGTGATGTTCTCAAGCCCGCCGCCGGCCTGTGTGTCGGCAAAGCGCTCGAACTCGGCACTGAGTGCCGGGTCGCGCTCAAGGGCGCTCTCGAACTCAGCCAGCTCACTCGGCGACAACTCATCGCGAAGGGCTTTGGCAAACATGTCTCGTACGTCAGTCATTGCTTCTGCTTTTAGTAGCACAGGCATTCCTGCCTGTGGTCGCGGCGCTTCTGCCGCGACAAATCCCTAATACTTTCCGGCTCCGCTTCGCTCCGCCGGCACAGGCGAGATCGCCTGTGCCACGCGTTAATCCTCAAACTCGGGCAACTTGCCCAGTGCTTCTTTCAGGTTTGCTTTGGCCCGGCTCAGCAGCATGGCTGTTGCGCCGACGGTCTTGCCCACGGATTCCGCTACTTCCTTCAGTGACAGTTCTTCAAAGAACCGCAGCAACACCACTTCACGCTGCCCTTCTTCAAGCCCGCCGATTGCTTCAAGCAGCGCGTCCCGAATCTCGCTTTCCTCAGCCCCACTGAGGTCTGCCCGGGTGCCGGCCTGCTCAAGTGAGCCGTCTGCCTTTCTGACCTTGCGCCGCCTGACGTGATCGATGCAGGCGTTGCGTAACACGCGGTACAGGTACGGCAGCGGGTCGCCCTTTTCCCACGGCTTGCGCCCGGTTTCATACAGCCGGACAAAAGCCTGCTGGGCGACTTCTTCGCCATCGGTGACGTTGCCAAGCATGCGGGCACAGAATCGCACCGCCCGTGAGAAGTAGGTCTCAACGAGCCGACTGAAATCCCAGTCGTCATGCTCAGCAGTCATCCAGGCGCCGCTCACAAAAGGTTCACGCACAGGCGTGCGAAAGTTTCACGAGGAAAATGCAGTTAATCGTACATGGTCAATAGTCGATGGTTACTGCAACGGCCCTGCACCTTCAACCATCGACGGCGAAAAGGGGTCAGGCTCCCACAGGGTGCCTGACCCCTTTTATCGTTCCAGGACGTCCGCGTAGTCGGCGTCTTTGCGGAAGACAGTCGTCCGCCCGTGACCACGATTGATAACATGGCAACAATGATCAGCCGGAGAGTAGCGGGCAGGTCGAGGCATGAAGGCGGGCTACAAACCGCCAGAAACAGGGCAACAAAAGTAGCCTGACCGCTTTAGGCTTCTCAGCCAGTGTGCTCACTACAGCCCGGTGAGAGAAATCCGCCTGTAGCGGCGGTGAAATGCCTCTCTCCCGCCTTCCATGATTTTGCAGATTTCCGACCGTAAGCCGGCATCTTGCAGCGAGCCAGAAGCAACCTGTTGCGTCTGGCCACCTGCCGAGTCCAACGCGAGTACGAATTCGGCGTCTCCGTTGACAACGATGTTAGCGTTGTGGGTAACGACGATGACCTGTCGTTTGGATTTGATGTTGCGTAGCTGCCTCACGATCAGGTCGTATATCAAGCGGTTGTCCAAGTCATCTTCTGGCTGATCGAGGATGATCGGCTCTACGTCGTAGGACAGGAGGAAAGCAAGCAATGCGGCAGTTTTCTGTCCCGGTGATGCCTCGCGGATGGGACGGAAATTGCTTCCGTCCGCTGACGGGCTGTACCGTACCTCTAGTGTGTCCTCGGGAAACCAGCAGTCCAGTCGATCAAGAACTTCGGGAGGCAGCTTGCTGAGGTGACTGGCGAATCTGGGATCATGCACATCAGCACCCTCATCGGTTGCGGCAACAGCGCGGACCTTGTCGCGCAAAGCCTGGAGTCGGACAAGGATACTCGCCGTGTCGCTCTCTCCTCTAAACAGTTGCTCAATCAAACCATCACCGGTTTCCACGTTTCTGATGTCTCGCTCAAACGTGCCGTCTTCTCGACTGATCATGCTACGAAAACGGTGTTCCGCACCGTCTCGATCAGCAAACGGCTTGACCTCAATCTGGACGTAGGGGTTGTCCGCGAGCACGCCGTCTAGGAAGTCGCGCCTGAGCTGGGTTAGACTCTTTCGGTGTACCTCCATATTGTGCAAGTGGACACGAGACTCCGCCCGCATCTCTTTGATCTGCGCCTTCTTCTCCGCAATCTGTCGCAGACGTAGTTCGAGCTTTTCTCGTCTAGTGACTAGATGGTCGAACTGCTCAGAAGCGTCAAGTCCTTGCGCTTCTAGATCGGCTTTGTGCTCAGTGAATGTCTTTACGGCACTTGCTGCCCACGCGGCCCATTTTGACGATTTCAGAGTTTCGCCCCACTGCTTGTCTATCCCTGCAACCTGCCTGGATAGCTCTTCGACTGCATTCGAGACTGAACGGAGGTCGTTCCCAACGTCGGCTACTGCTTTCAGCAACTCCGCATCTGTCTCATCCGCCGGTCGGAAGTTCGCTTCGTCGATGCTGTCGGGTTGGATGCTGACAGCGACGTCCATGAGTTGTTCAGCCACTCCCGACCACGACGCTCGCCACGTGGCGAGGTCGGCCTTCTGGGCGCTGACTCGCTGAAAGCCATTATAGATGTCGCTGTGACCCGACTCTTCGACGAGCTTCAATCGGCGATCCACGTCCGCAAGTTCACCCTTTACCCGTTTTTCGTCGTCGATGAGAGCGGCGTTCTCTCGAATCATCGCGCTCAGCGTATAGAACTGGTTTTCGAGCTCTCGCTGGCGTTCCTCCCAAGCAGATTTGTCAACCTCGGTAGAGTCATCGATAATGCCTAGCAAGGCTGACGGTTGACGTGCAGTTTCAAAAATCTGCTTCTGGCTATACATCCTCACCGGAAAGCGTTGGCGAACATCGCCTTCGGCTTCTTCGTATTCGCCACCGTTTCGCTTTTCTTCAATTGTGTGCTGGCCGGTACCTTGATTGTATCGGACGCGAAACGGCGTTCCGTCCTTCACATACTCGATGCTTATGATCGCCGTGGCCGTCAGCAACCCGTCGTCGCTGCGTTGCGCATAGGCCGTTGCATACTTCCGAAAGTCCGATGCCAACGAATCGGGTAGTTCATCTCTGCGGCGCAACACCAATCGAAGCAGTTCAACGATTGTCGATTTTCCAGTTCCCCGGCTGCCGATGATCGCGTTGAGCGATGGATTCATACGCACCCTGAACTGCTGTTTGCGGCCCATGTAACGAGCGTCGCTGACCTCAATTGCACGAATATATAGCGATGGCGGGACATTGGGATCATCTGTCGTCTTGTCGGACCTGCACAGTGAGCACGCATCGGCGTCCATGAGCGCCAGCATGAGGCCTTCGAGACTGGGCTGTCCCATTTTCACCCAAGTGAACCGCGAGCCCGGATCGCGCCCGCCTGTTCCAGTTGGGTGATGGCTATCTGAACCGAGAACTTCCGTCCAGACGACTTTTTCCTCCTGATACAAAGCAGGCTTCGCATACGCCGTGTCGAGCAATTCCATCGAGTAGATATGCGGTGACTTCAAAACTTGGCGAAGGGTCGCGCCATGCAGCTCGAACAGCCCGCTCGGACCATCCGCATGCGCTGGAATCGCAATCCCGCCACGTTTGGCAATGATCGCGGCAATCTCTTCAACAGACTTTAGACTGTGCGTATCACACTTACCTTTTTCGCCGCCGAACCCAACCGCACCCAGTAGACTGTCAACGTCACTTGTGCCCTTTGACGGATCAAGCAATGCGAGCACATGGATTCCGCCGTTTGCTGAAATCTCGACTCCGGGGAACAGCACCAGAGGGCGCAGATCGGCGTGGCCCTCCTCCTTCAGCTTGGCCGCCGCGGACTTCAGAACGTCGATCCAAGCGCCAGAGTTGTGGTCCGTTACAGCAACGCAATCCACGCCAGCTCGCATAAAGTTCAGCAGCCAATCCTGTGGGTCGATTGTCTTCAGCGTGGTTTGACTGCTGCCCTTGCCGTAGTCTTCTGAAGCGGGCGTGTGCGTATGGAAGTCAAATTTCCACCACTTTGAACCCGCCCAACTTGCGTCCGTCATATAGGAGTCCTCTGTCGCATTTTATCGGTCGATCCGTTCCCAGTGAGCAGCATCGTACGATGTTACCGAGGCATAACCTAGGGCGTGTGTCGAGACTGAGAGTGGCTATCCAAGTAGAATGGCGGGGCCGGGCCGCTTGTGAAACCCATGAATCTAGAGGCTTCTGGGTGACTGTTGCCTTGCGTCTACCAGCCGGTGCCGGATTCTGTGTCCCAGAAGGGGTAGAAGTTGTGCCACTGTAGTGGGTATTGCTTTAGCAGTTCTTCGATCAGGTCTACGTAGATCTGTACCCAGGCCTTCAGATTCTCGTCGCGTTTCTTGCGGTCGCCGAAGGCGAAGTAGTGGGGGCCGCGGGCTGTCAGCTTGTAGTGCCGCACGCCCAGCCGGTTCGCGAACGTGAACACAATCGGCGCGCCCGTGCTGGCCGCGAGCACAAACGGCCCGATCGGGAACTTGGCCTCAGCCCCCAGAAACGGCACCTTCACGCCGCCGCTGCCGAGTATCCGGTCGCCGTGAATCGCGACCACCTCGCCGCGCTCCAGCGCCTGCTTGCAGTCGATGCTGGCCTGCAGGCTGTCGTTGCTGGCGATGATCCGGAACGGCGGCTCGCCGCTGGCTTTCTTGAGCTGTTTCTCGACTTTCTCCGACTCGCCTTTGAACATCACGGCGTTGACCGGCACGCGCTGGCCGTCACGCATATAGCCGCCGAGGCAGTAGGCCGCGAGCTCCCAGTTGCCGAGGTGTGCGCTCATCAGAATCACGCCCTTGCCGCCGGCGAGTACTTCTTCGATGACCTCGTGCCCGTCGCGCTCGAACTTGACCTCGCCCATCATGCCCAGGAACGCGTAGCCGCGATCAACCAGCACGCGCCCGAAACTGAGGAAGTGGCGATAGCGCATCCAGAACAGTTTTAAACCGCCAATGCCGGGGAAGCGCCGCCGCAGATAGTCGGCCGAGGCGCGTCCGTTCTTCCGGTTGAACAGCACATAGTAGAAGGCGACGGGATACAGCAGCAGGTAAGCGAAGCGCGGGCCGAGCAGGCGGAAAGTCCAGAAGAAGATCAGGATGCCGAGGCCCGTGCGCGTCTTGCCGTCCCACTCTTTGGGTTTGGGCTGCGTGGGGGCCTCGCGCGGTGGCATCTCGGTGGCTGTCGCATTCATGCCCGCATTGCACGCGCTGTACACTGATTGCGCAAGCGCCTTGAACGGCGTTTTTAACCACGAACGGTCACGAAGAACCACTGAGAGCGGCTGCTTGCGCCGGGTGGGTCCGACAATCTTGTCGGACCGTGATTGGGAATACTGGTAGGGCGATGCTTGCATCGCCCGCCCGACAGGATTGTCGGGCCCACCCATGTTGGGTTACTTTTTGGCGACAGTCTTCTTCTTGGCTGGTTTCTTCTTGGCCGGTTTGCGTGGGGCCTTCAAGGCTGCTTCGTAGTAGGCGATGTAATCTTTAGCCTTGACGCGCTTGATCATCTTGCCGAGTACATCCAGCGGGACGTCCTCGATCTTCTTGACGCGCACGCAGGCCTTGCCCATGTCGAGTTTCTTGCCGGTCTTCTTCCATGCATCGACGAACCAGTCGTGGTGTTCGGGGTGGCCGTACACGCACATCAGGTAGATGCCGATATGGTTCTTCTGGCTGGCGACGCTGGCAAACGGCAGCGGCTGTGACGTGTCGCAGTGGTAGCCGTCCGGGTACACGCTGTGAGGCACGAACCACGCGAGCATGCCGTATTGCATGCCTTCTTCGAACCCCTTGTTCAGGTTCTTGTTGACGACTTTGCGGATAGCCTCAACGGCCTCACGCCGGTCGTCAGGCAGCCCCTTCAGGTACTCTTGAACTGTCTTCGCTTTTGATTGCATAGGCAACAGCTTAGCCAGCCCGACTCAGATTGAAAACCAAATCAAGCCCGCCGCAAGCGGACAGCCAGCACGCTCACCAGCCCAAGCAACGCCAGCCAGGCCAACCCGGTACCAGTGCCGCTGCTGTATGACTCGTCGTCGCTGGATGTAGCGATGACAGTCGCGCCGACGAGATGGATTCGGAGTTGTCGCCGGCAACACTCCACTGGCCGAGTTGAAAATTCCTGAAAATCTTTGTCGTGCTGAAACCGGCCTTGGGGGCGTGATTGCGCTCGGGTTGGTATGCCGCCGGGCCGCTGATTAGCTCGGGAAATCTATCCATGCTCCGGTAGGTATAGCGAGGGAATGGTCCCGCGCTTTTGCCAGGAGCTTGCCATGAAACGTCGTCCGAATGTTCGCTATCGCGCCCCGCGCACACAGCCGGAGAATCAGGAAACCAAGCCGTCTGATGCTGAGAGCCCGCAGCAGAACGCCGAGCCTGCGAAGCACTTTGATTCAGACTCGCTCCGCAAGCTGCTGGAAGAAACCAGCCAGAGACTGTTTGAAGACTTCGGCGGCAAGAGTCTTGAACGCCGGGTTGCCCAGCACGAGGCCAGCCTCGACGTTTATCAGCAGGACCTGGACCGGACGATGGTCCACAATGAGCCCGATAAGTTCCGCTGGCGCATCAAGCCGGCCGAGTCAATCCGCATCGGGCGCGAAATCGACGCGCTGACCAAGCAGATCACCGAGCTTCGCGAGCGCACATGGCAGATGGCCAAAGAGACCGTCGAGGGCTTCATGTATGAGCAGCACATGCAGCAGCAGGCCATGGCCGAAACACAAACGGCTGCTGCCCAGCCCGAGGCGCAGAACGAAGCAAGCGTCGCCCACGGGCAAACTCAGCCCAGGACGACGCCCACTGAAAGCTCGGCACATCACGAAGCCGGAACCATGCAGGCGCCGCCGAACCGACCTAAACCCGTCGCGGCCTGATGGCGACGGCTGCGGCAAGCCCTAGAAGAACCAGCCAGAGCCAGCTTTGGCTACCACTCGTTGAGCAGCTTTCGTCGTCATCGCCGCCGCCGCCGGTTGAGCCGCTGCCGGGTGGGGGTGCCGCGCCGAACTCAAAAGCGCCGACGTCCGGTGTGCTGTCGCGTGTGTAGCCGCGCTGGTCATTGGCCGGTGCGCCGGTGCTGACAGCCATGTTGATGGCTGGGCTGCCGGTCAGCAAGGCGTGAGTCATCGTGGGGCCACCGTTGTCGGCAAGTGCGCCGAGCATCGGGTCGATCGGCATAGCCGATGTGCCGATTTGATCGTTGGTTGCGGCGGTCATGGTGAGATCGGTGTTGTCGCCGATAAGGTTACCGCCGTTGGATGTGGCCGTGCCGTTGATGTTAGGGCCGCTGCCGGTTGCCGTGTTGCCTGCGACAATGGTGTTTACGAGGGTGACCGAACCACCAGTCACAAAGATGCCGCCGCCGGCGCCGGCGCTGTTGGCGGTGATGGTACAGTTGACAAACATGAGCGTGCCCCCGGTGAGAATAGCACCGCCATTGCCACCCGCGCTGTTGCCACTGAAGGTGCAGTTGGTCAATGTTGCCGAGGTACTGACGCCAATCGCGCCGCCGTTGCCCGGCACGCTGCTACCTTTGAAAGTGCAGCGAGTGGCGTTGAGCGTGCCGTTTGACAGAAGCATCACGCCATAACCGAGTGCCGTATTGTTCTCGAACGTACAATCGGTCACGGTCAGGTCGCCGTTCGCCACAAAAATCGCACCGCTATTGCCAGTGGGAGAGCTCCCGTTTTTCAGCACCAGACTCTCGAGAGTCAGGTCGTCAAACACGTTGAACAAACGGACGCTACCGCCACCATCGATTGTGATGCCAGAATTGGTCGGCCCGCTGATGGTCATCGCGTTCGACAACGTGATTGTGGTGTTTGGCGTAATCGTTTGACCGGCCAATGGCGCGTCAAACACGACGGTTCCTCCTGGGCCGATGACAAGCACCGCCCAACGAAGCGATCCAGTGCCGGTATCGTTTGTGTTGGTGACAGTCAGCGAGTACATGCCTTCGTATGCGCCGCAGTCGGGCATGGCATCGCGGGTGAAACCGCGTGCATCGTTGGCCGGGCCGCCTGCGACACCGGCGTCGATTGCCGGGCTGCCAGCCTGCAGGGCCATTGTTTTCGTGGGGCCCCCGTTGTCTACGAGACTTCCGAGCATTGGGTCAATCGGCAAAGCGGAGAAGCCAAGCTGGTCAGAACCTGTTGCCGTCATGCTGAGTCCACTTTGAATGCCGATCAGGTTTCCACCCAGCGACGTGGCACTACCTTTGATGTCTTTTGCGGTGCCGCCCGACGTGTTGCCCGCAACAATCGTGTTCCGCAAGATAAGCGTACCGGGAGAAGCGACATCGATCCCGCCACCGTCGGTGGTGGCCGAGTTTCCGCTGATCGTGCAGTTGCTAAGCGTGACGCTGGTGTTGGAGCCGCCGACGGATAGCGCGCCGCCATTTGAAGTGCTGCTGTTGGCGGTAAAAGTTGAGTTGCTGATTGTCGCGACTACATCGTCCCCGATCAGCATCGCGCCGCCGAATGCCAGGTTAATCGAGTTGCTTTCAAACAGTGAGTCGCTCACCGTTAGAATGGCGCTGCCGCCCCCCGTAATCAAAGTGGATAAGCCAGCGCCTCCGCCCCCGGTGCAATTCTCAAAGACGCACTCCGACACGGATACCGTGACATCAACAGAGTCGGACACGATGCGAAGTCCCGCGCCGGCGATCCTGTCGCATCTCTCAAGGGTGACCCCCGAAAGATGGAACTCCGCCGCCGTTAGGGGGCTCTGAACGTCGACGAGAAACCCGGCGAAGCTGGTGCCACCATGGATCGAGAGCGTACTCGCGCCAGGTCCGGTGACGGTTAGGTTCCCCGTTGTCATGCCCGGCAACGAGCTGGCGAGATAGATGGTTCCGGAAACACCTGCCTGGAATACAACGTCGTTTGTCCCGCCGGCCGCGTTGTGATCAAGAATTGCCTGGCGCAGAGAACCCGCGCCGGAGTCATTCAGGTTGGTGACGGTGAAGGTGGCCGCGCACAACGGCGTCGCAAGCAGCACGGTGCAAAGCACAAACATTCGAAACATGGTTGTCTCCTCTCAGCAGTGGCAGGAGGATATCGAATTCAGAATCCGCTGGAAACATTGTTCACACCCGCCGCCCATGGGCAATGTCAGCCCAGAACGACGCCCACGGAAAGTTCGACGCATCACGATGCCAGCGCCACGCAAGCACAACCCGAGCGGCCTAAATCCGTCGCGGCCTGATGGCAACGGCTGCGGCAAGCGCGAGAAGAACCAGCCAGAGCCAGCTCTGGTTGCCGCTTGTTGAGCAACCTCCGTCGTCGCCACCTCCTGAGCCACCTCCCGTGCCACCACTGGCTGCGACATTGAACGGGTTGGAGAGTACTGGCGTGAACGTGCTGCCGTTGAACTCAAGTCGATATCCAGAGCCGGCGGTATCCAGTTCAAGGTTTGTAAACACGACTTGTCCGCTGGATGCGGTGACGGTTGTTGTGCCACTCAACGTCGCGCCCGAGGCACCGGTTCCTGTCGCGATACTTACGGTAATCTGGGTGGTGTTGTCATTCAGTACGCGGTTTCCACCGGCGTCTTGAATTTCGATCACTGGCTGCGTCGCAAAGGTTGTTGCTTGTGTCGCGCTTCCGGGCTGCACGACAATGCTGATTTGCGACGGAGTTCCGTAGGTGACGTTGAATGCATTGGAAACCGCAGTCGCAAGCGTGCCGGAGGAAAACGTCAGTTCGTATCCCGTGCCCGCCAGGGCAATGGCCAAGTCCGTAAACGTGGCGATGCCTGAGACCGCGTTGACGCTGAGGGTGCCGGAAAGACTGGCGGCGGATGGGCCTGCACTCAGTGCGGCTGACACCGTGCCCGTGAACCCGGTGACGACTTGGCCTACAGCGTCAACGACTTCCACTACGGGCTGGACCGCGAATGGCCCCGACCCTGTCGCGCCCGATGGTTGGGTTGAGACCTGCAAGGATGCGGCAATGTTGCCGATAGTGAGGCCAATGCTCGTGATGGGGCTGACGTTCCCGTTTTCGTCGGAGACCTGCAGCTCGATGGTGCGAACAGCAAGACTCGGGTTTGCGCCGGTGTTGTCGAACTGGATTGCCCGCATCAGTGCCTGGGCTGCTGCCGGTGTCGCGCTGCTTCCGCTGAATGTGATCACGAGTGGCGCTGTACCGCTGCCACCACTGAACGATCCGATGGCCGTGCCTCCGAAGAACACCGTGGTCGCGTTTGTTCCAATCTGGCCGGCGCTCATGCCCTGGTTCTCGATCAGTAGCGAATCGTTGGCAGTGCCATTAGACGTAATGGTCACGGTCATTGTGCCAGTGTCGAAGTCGCTCGAATCAGCGTCGGTCAAAGTGCCTGCGGTGTCTATTGTCGCCGGAAGGGAAGCCCCATCGACAGTCACACTGCCGCCAGAAAATGCAGCATTCGGGGCGAGCCCGGCAAGTCCATCAAACCAGAGTTCACGTCCGGCTGTGGGGTGCCAGGCTTCAATCAGAATGCCATTTCCAAGCTTGCCGATAATCTGCGCTTCGGAAGAAGCGGGCCCGGTCACAAGATCGGCGTACACACTTGTCCCGCCAACGGTGCCATCACTGACCCAGATCTCCCTGCCGCTGCCGGGGGCCAGAGCCGTGAAGTAGGCCAGGTTTTGGAATACAACCATGTCGTTGGGGAAGCCGCTGGCGGCGCCAGGGTTCAGGTCGACCAGCAACTGCGTGCCGCCCGTGGTCCCGTCGCTGATCCACAACTCGGTTCCGTTTGCATATGTGAAAGCGCGGAAAAGGACTACCGATCCAACTAGAAGCTTCTCAACCGGCAGCCCGTTACCTGTTGGTTCGATGTCTTTGAGCAGCATCGTGCCACCCTGCGTACCGTCGGTTATGTAAAGCTCGGTGTTGGCCGATGCCGAAGTTGCGCTGAAGAGTAGTTGAGAACCAAGATCGACGTAGCCGTTCGGATTGCCGTGGCCCGTTCCCGGCCAGATGTCGGCCAGCATGAAAGTGCCGCCGACGGTGCCGTCTGTGATCCATGCTTCGCGCCCAGACGAGCCGTTGGTTGACTGGAAAACCATCTTGTTTCCCCAGATGTAGGGGAAGAAGAAGTCGGAATCCAAAGCGCCTGCCGCGAGATCCGCGAACTGTGAAGTCCCCGCCACGGTTCCGTCAGTGGACCACGGTTCTCGTCCTTGCGTGTTCACGGTGGCACTGAACCAGAGACGCCCGTTGAACTCGGTGAAGCGATATGGGGTAGAGCTGGCGGCCCCGGTGTTGATATCCAAGAACAGTTGCGTACCGCCGCTGGTTCCATCGGTGGTCCAGAGTTCTCGTCCGTTAGTCGAGTCGAGCGCTGAAAAGAACACCTTGCCACCGAAGGTGTAGAATTGTTCAGGTGA
>JAGQRE010000003.1:71144-87306 GCA_020425695.1 Planctomycetota bacterium | reverse complement strand
CAGTGAAACAGTCATCGCGAAGATCTTCAGCGACAACCTGCTGCGCTATCTGGCTGAGATTCTCCCCGCCGGGGACTAAGACAACGACCTCGGCGCGACGCCGCGATGAGCGCCACGGTCGCGACGAGCCTCTTGGGGATTGCGCGCCTTCAGGCATTTCGTTGCGTCCGTGGCGCTCGTAGCGTCGTTGCGTGTTGCAGTTAAGCTAGACTGCGCCCATGCGGCGAGCGCCCTTCATTCTGATTCTGATACTGGCCGGTTGCACCACCACGCAGTCGCGTCACGTGGTGAATTCTTCTCGGCTTGAGAAACCGGACACGGCACCTGTGCCGGGGCGGGTCATTGACGCATTCGATGCTGAGGAAGACTGGCGCTACTACGAAGTGGAAGGCTCGTTGAAGCCGCTGAGTTTTGGCGTCAGCGACGGCGCGATGCACCTTCGCAGTGACGGCAGCGCCGGGCTGATCTGGCGGACTACCCGCTACGACCCGAACGCAGAGCCGCTGTTAAGCTGGCGCTGGAGGGTTTCACGAACGTTCGAGAACTCGTCACCGCTCGCGCCCGAATTCGACAACTTCCCGGCGCGCCTGCTGGTCGGCTTTGACGCAAGCTGGAGAAACGCCGGGCCGGCCGCGAGTGCCTGGCGCAAAAAAGTCGAGGACTACACCGGCGTCACACCGCCCGCCCGCGCCATCTGCTACACGTTCGGCGGCGGGCTTGAACCCAACGAAGGCGTTGACGCAGCCTTCGGCGAAGGACGCATCGTAGTCATCAACCTGCGCCCACCCGGCGCTGACGGCGAGTGGCACAACGAGGTCCGCGACATCGCCGGCGACTACCGCGCCATATACGGCGAAGCGCCGCCGGACGTAATGGCGTTAGCGCTGGGTTGTGACAGCCACCGCCGCAAAATCGAAGTGGAAGCCTGGTTCGATAACATCACGGCCTACGGCCCGGAAGCCTTTGAGCAATTCCGCAGCCAACTGGGTGAGCCTGCGGAACGCCACACACCGCCGCTTGTCTGGATCATCATGGCGGCCGCAACAGCAATCGCGATTGCCAGCGCGGGCACATGGTTCTGGCTGCAACAACGTCAGAAGCCGTCCGGCTAGCTTTCCGACGAGTCCGTGCTGGCTTTGACGGCTTCGTCCAGCACCGGGTCGGCGACTTCGTCACCTGCCTCATCGGCAACAACCGGAAGCTGCTCATCCTTGTCTTCCGGCTCAGGCAGCTCGGGTGGTGTCTCCGGCGGATCAACAATGGCGTCAGCAAACTCTTCAGCCTCGCGACGCGTTGCGTGCTTCTTCTCGGCTACGTGTGCTACGAGAACCATCAGCAGGAACACTCCGCCGATCGGCAGCAACAACCACGGCCAGATCAACGCGAGTCCGGCGATCATGCCCAGCCCGCCGCCGGCTACCTGGATGAACGTGAGTTCACTGGCGGCCACGCGATCAATCAGGTTCTCAAGCTCGCCTTCATCGCGCCCCAGTAGTTCCTGCTCAACGAGACCGGCCACGTCCACCGCGTTAACCAGGTCCTCGGCCATGCTCTCGAACAGGTCGGTCAACTTGCCGCGCAACTGTTTGTCATTCAGAATCAGCTCGGCCCGCGCGGGCAGGGCTTTGACGATGCCCTTTGCCGCGCCGTCCACGCCGCCGTCTTTGCGCAGCTCTTCCGCCATGCTGTCGATCAGCTTCTCGACCATGCTGTCGAGCATGCCGCTCTTTACGGCACCGGCCGCCATGACGCCCGCAAGCGGCCCCAGCGATGCGGTCGCCGTACTGCCGGCAATGATCGCGCTGAAGTTGCTGCGGGCCTTTTCTTTCAATTTTGACTTCGCGGAAACCATCACGTCGCCCATGGTTTCCTGGATGGTGCTGGTGACTTCGCGAGTCACCAGGTCTCGCGCGTCCGGGTCCTCCAGCAGCTTCGGCAAGTGCGCCGCCAGCTTGCCCATGGCCTCGTCGATCGCACCGCTGCCGACCAGCAGCTTGTGCATGCGGTCACCGCTGATCAGGTGTTCTTCAAGTGTCTCGCCGACACTGCGTGCAAGCTCAAGGCGGCGCGAGGGCACCACGCCCTGAACGCCAAACACGCGCACACGCGGGTGAAACAGCATCTTGATCGCAACCCAGTTGGTCGCAAAGCCGACCAGCCCGCCAATCGAAACGGCAAACCAGATCTGCGACCACAGGGCGTCATTGAACGCATAGCGAAGGGCCGCACCCGCAATTGTCAACATGGTCAGGCTTATACCGGTCAGCGCCAGAAGGCGTTGGCCATTCGACGCTCGGCCCGCGTCATCGGACGCGGGCCGGTCGGTTGTCTGCACTTCTTCTGGATCGGGGGTCAAGCTTACTCCAGAACCATGGTTTCGCGGATGACCTCATCAAGCGTCGTCGAGCAATCGTAAATCGCCAACTGGCCCGATTCACGCAGCGTGCGCATGCCATTGCGACGCCCGGCTTCACGCAGACTGGCAACGTTTGCGCCGTCCATGATCATCTGCTTGATTTCGTCGCTGATACGGAACATCTCGTACAGCGCCATACGACCCTTGTAGCCCGTGCTGTTGCAACGCGAGCAACCCTTGCCGAACGCGAACTTCTTGCCGACGATGGCTTCCGGGCGCAGCCCGAGTTCCATGGCCTGGTCCGGTTCCGGCTCGTAGTACTCTTTGCAGTTATTGCAGACCTTGCGCACCAGACGCTGGGCGATGATGGCTTCAAGAGTGGCCGCAATCAGGAAGCTTTCAAGCCCGAGGTCAAGCATACGCGTCGTCGCGCTGGGCGCATCGTTGGTGTGAAGCGTGCTGAGCACCAAGTGACCCGTGAGCGCAGCCTCAACGGCGATACCGCCCGTTTCACGGTCACGAATTTCGCCGACGAGGATCATGTCGGGGTCCTGTCGCAGAATGCTTCGCAGGGCCGCGCCGTAGGTCAGACCGACGTCTTCATTCACCTGGCACTGCATGACGCCCGGCAGGTCGTACTCGACCGGGTCTTCCGTCGTGATGATCTTGATGTTCGGGCTGTTCATGTAGTTCAGGCATGAGTACAGCGTCGTTGTCTTGCCTGAACCGGTCGGCCCCGTCACCAGCACAATGCCGTTCGGCTTGGCGATCAGTGCCTTCATCATCTCGTTGTCTTCGGGGCGCATGCCCAGGTTGTCGAGATCAAGGCTGACGTTGGAGCGGTCAAGAATACGCATTACGCAGCTTTCGCCGAACATCGTCGGCAGCGTGCTGACACGAAGGTCAACGCTGCGTCCCTCAATCATCAGCTCGATGCGACCGTCCTGCGGCATGCGTGTTTCCGCAATGTCGAGCTTGGAGAGCACTTTGATGCGGCTGATCAATGAGTTCGCCAGTTCCTTCGGCGGGTTCTCCATGGCCAGCAACGCGCCGTCTACGCGGTAGCGCACCTGGAAGCGGTCTTCAAACGGCTCAAGGTGAATGTCCGAGCTGCGGTCGCGGATCGCCGTCGCCAGCAGGAAGTTAAGCAGCTTGACCACGGCCGGCGCGTCAACGTCATCGCCGTCCAGGGTAACCGCGTCCTTCTTGTAGACGCCTTCCTCAACGAATTCGGCCAGGTCTTCGTCGCCGATGCCGCCCTTGCCGTCGCCATAAAATTTATCCAGCGACGAGTCGATGTCTTCGGCGCTGGCCAACGCACCCTGAATGCGGATGCCGGGAATCTTGCTTTGAAGTGCAAACTGCAGCTCGTCGAAGACCACGATCTTGGTCGGGTCATCCATGGCAATCACGAGTGTCTTGCTGCCCGCATCATACTCAAGAGGGACAATCCGATACGTGTGAGCCTGCGCCTCGGTGATCATGTCGAGCAACTCGATGGGGATCTCGAGGTCACCCAGATCGACAAAGTTCATGTCGTTCTGTGCGGCAAGCGCCATCGTGATGTCACCCTCAGAGCAACAGCCCATCGACACGAGGATCTTCCCGAGCAACCCGCCCTCCTTCTTCTGGCGGGCGAGCGCCTCCTGGATGTCACCTTCAGTGACGAGTTCGATCTCTTTAAGGATCTGGCCCAGCAACTTACGACGTCTGGCCATGAACTTCTCCCGGATGAATCCCCACGATTGTACTACTTACCCACGGTTTGCGGCAGCAGCCGCAGCGGCCGGCGGCGGCCCACCACTGATGCGTGCTTCCTCTTCCGCCACGAGCTGATCGTCCCACAGCCTGCCCTTGCCCTTGCGGAACGCGTCGAACTTCTCGCGTACTTCCTTAACGTTGCTGGCCTTGCGGAACATGTCCAGACGCGTGATTTTCTGCGCGTTCCAGAGGTCCCACAGGTAGTCATCCAGCAGCACCATGCCCTCTTTCTTGCCGGTCTGGATGACCGAATTCAGTTGATAGGTCTTGGCTTCACGCACAAGGTTCTCGACGGCGCTGGTCGAGACCATGATCTCGAACGCGGCAATCAGGCCGCCGCCGACCTTCGGCATGATGGCCTGCGAAATACAGGCAATCATCGAAACCGCAAGCTGTGCCCGGACCTGTTCCTGCTGGTTGGTCGGGAACGCGTCGATGATTCGGTCAACGGTACGCGTTGCGCCCGTGGTGTGCAGCGTGCCGAACACCAAGTGGCCCGTTTCGGCCGCGGTGATGGCCGCGCCGATGGTTTCAAGGTCGCGCATTTCGCCGACCAGGATCACGTCAGGGTCCTGACGCAGCGCACGGCGCAGGCCCTCGGCGAAGGTCGGAACGTCGTTGCCGAGTTCGCGCTGCGTGACAATCGATTTCTTGTGCTGGTGGTAGTATTCGATCGGGTCTTCGACGGTGATGATGTGATGGTCAATGTTGGTATTGATCCAGTCGATCATCGTCGCAAGTGTCGTTGTCTTACCTGAGCCCGTCGGGCCGGTCACGAGAATCAAACCGCGCGGGCGATCCAGCAGGCGTTTGATGTTCTCGGGCAGACCGATCTGCTCAAAGGTCAGCAAACGGTTCGGGATCTGCCGCATAACCATGCCGACGTTGTTCTTCTGCTTGAAGGCGGCGCAGCGGAAGCGGGCCTTCTCGCCGAACGCGTGGCCCCAGTCTGTACTGCCGACTTCCTGCAGCTCTTTGATGTTCTTTTCCGGCGCGATCTCTTTCATCAGGCGGATCGTGTCAGCGGCCGTTAACTCAGGCGCATTGACGTCCTTCAGGTGGCCCGACTTTCGGATCACGGGCTTGCGCCCTACGGCGATGTGAAGGTCGCTTGCGCCTTGCGCAACCATAAAGTCCATCAGCTGGTTTAGTGTCACAGCCATCCGGGCTCTCCGATGAGTTGTGTTCAATGCGTCGAAAACGGACCCCGCTGGGCGGGCCGGTCGCGACAGGGCAACCCTTGGGGGAGCCAATAAGATAGAAACCCCGAAATTTCCCACAAGGCGCTAGCGTGGCCAACTGCAAGGCTGGACGTCGGTTACGTCACGATTTGACGGGATGCGCGTGGCCGCCTTAACCCAGCGACAGTTTCAGCACCCGCGCCAGCGCACGTCCCAGTTCGTCCATGCGCAGGGGGCGGTTCAGGAAGGCGTCAACGCCTACACGGCGCACTCTGCGGACAAGCTCGGAATCTGCGTCTTCGCCGCCGACGGCGATCACGAACATGTTGCGGGTGTCCTGATTCGCCCGAAGGCGCCGACAGATCTCAGCCACGTCGATGTTTGGCAGCGATAGGTCCAGCACAGTGGCGTGAGGCTTAAAACTGCCCATCTTGATCAGCCCGTCGAAGCCGTTGTCGCTTTCCTCTAGAATGATGCTGGGCAACTGCTGCGCGATGGACTGCGTGGCGCGCTCAAGCACTTCCGGGTCGTTGTCGATCAGCAGCACGCGCCGCTCGTTACTGGGCTGAAGCTCTTCCGGGATGGGCAGCCGGTTCTCTTGCAGGAACTTCACGAACTCGCCCACGTCCATGCGGTACTGCCCACCCGGCGTCGTGTAGACATCGAGCTTGCCGGCCTTGATCCAGTTCACGACAGTCGCCGGCGTGACTTGGCAGTAGCGTGCGATATCACCCGTGGAAAGCGATTTGCGTCGGACAGCCATGTTCGAGCCTCAGGACAGTTTCGAATTCGTCAATTCTTCGAAGAAAAGATAATTCATAAAACAGCGCATGTCAAAAAAACATAAAATTGGAATATTCCATCCAGCGAGCACGCTTTTCCACAAACTGCGAAATATGAATCACCTGCCCACACGCGTGGGCAACAGGCGCCAAAATCCTGACCCATAGCACATGAGCGTCGCCTTCCAAACCTCGAACATCGCGGTACGGTTAGAGTTGAGACACGATGCTTTACGGCGTCAGTTCAATCTGACCCCGAGTTCCAAGCAGCGGATGCCATGGATGACAACCTGATCACGCCCTCCGACTTCTTCCATCGCGGGATGGAGTCCCTTGAGAGCGGAAATTTCACGGAAGCGCTCGAATACTTCGAGGCCGCCGTCCAACGCGACTACTACGACGCGGATATCCATCTGCCGATGGCCGAGGCCCTGTTCGAGGTCGGTCGTTTTCAGGACGCCCTTGATCACTTCAATCTGGCAGGTCAGGCCGGCGTTCCCGCCAACGACATCCTGCTTTGGAAGGGCTGGTGCTATCTTGAGTTGGGCAAGGCACGCCGCGCCATCAGCGCATTCAATCGTGTGCTGGAAGCCAACCCAAACCACGCCGAAGCCCATTTTAAACGCGGGTTGGCGCTGTCCGAGATCGGCAGCCCCGACAGGGCGCTTGAGGCGTTCGAGTCATCCGAGCGTATTCTGCGCGAGACAATCCACCTCGGCGACGCGGACCACACGCCCGAAGGGCCTGACGGCAGTGGGCCAGATGTAGAAGCCCTTGCCGAAGTCCTTATGTGGAAGGGACGGACGCTGTCACGCCTTGGGCGCAGGGCGGACGGGCTTGAGCTGATGTTCGAGGCCTATGAACTGGCCCCCGAACACCCGGGACCGTACAACGAAATCGCGGATTCATTCCGCTTCAACGGCGACTTGGGCAGCGCCGAAGACTGGTACAAAAAGGGGCTTGAGCGCCTGCCGGAAGACCCAAGCCTGCACAACGACTACGGCAATCTTCTGCGCGAATTGGGGCGCTATCGTGACAGCCTCGAACACCTGTCCGTCGCCATTGACCGCGACGCCAACCGCAGCGTCGCCTATTACAACCGTGCCTTGACCCTTGAGCGCCTGGAGTTGTTCGACGAGGCACTAAAAGACTACGACACCGTCATCGACGCAAACCCGGTTGATCTCGATGCCAAGCTGCGCAAGCTGGATTTACTAACCCAGATGGGCCTGTTCAACGACGCACTTGAACTGCTGGCGGAACTCACTGAAACCGAGCGCAACACTGTTGAAACCCGCGAAGCCATGGCGCGCATGTACAACCGGCAGGCCGTCCGCACCGAAACCGCGGGCGACTGGGAGGGTGCGCTGAAAGCCCACCGGGCAGCACTCGAGTTGCACCCGGATTTCCTTGATGTCGAGGCCCCGGGCCCGCAAGACGATGGCGCGGAGGTACGCCTGCAGCGCCTGGTTGACCTGATGGCGAAGGTCCCCGCCGACCACCCGGATTCCGGACTGGCTGCACTGCTGTCGGCCGCCGCCGGCTTCACGCTGGTTCGCATCACACGCTCACGACGCAGCGAAGCCGAAGATCTCGGCCAGGCGGAAGTCCGCCCAAAACTTGAAAGCGCCACGACCGGCCCGTTTCCGGCACCCGCCCACAAGCTGATGGCCGAGTTCGCGTTCTATGAACTGAAAGACGACGAGCTCGCGCTTAATCACGCAGAAGCTGCGCTGAAAGTCACGAAAGACTACGTCGGTGCGCTCTGGATCAAGGCTGTCACCTTGTCCGAGGGCAAGCTGCGACCGGATCTGGCCGTTGAGTGCTATCGCCAGATGCTTGAGATCACGCCAAACAACTCCAGTGTGCTGCTGAACCTCGGCGACCTGTACTTCGACCACGGGCAGCCGCACCGCGCACTCAGCTATTACCGTCGCGTCCTCGAAGACCGCCCGGGCGATGTTTCGATCAACCGCGATATCGGGCACTGCTATCTGGCCTTGCGCCGCTACGGCGAGGCCATCGCCTGCTTCAGCCGCCTCGAAAGCCAGGGCGTGATGCAACTCGACGTGCGTCTGGATTTGGCCGAGGCGCAGCTTGCTGTTGGTGAGCGCACCGAAGCCGGCAAGCAGATCGAAGAAGTGCTTGAGGACAACGCCGGGCTGGACCCGAACATCGACGCCCGCGCGACCGAACTCAGCGCGGCCTTGATGCTGGCGCGCCGCAACCCGAAGGGCGCACGCAAGGCCATCAAGAGCCTAGAGGACACCGCCGTAACCACGTTCGGCATGCTGCAACTGGCACGCGCCGAAGTGCAGCTTGAAAACCTGGACGAAGCCTGGGACTGCCTGAACGAGATTACAGACACGCTTGACCCGCACGCAGCCGACGCCGTCGAGGCCCGGTACCACAAAGCGCGTATCGAGTTCGCCCGTGAGAACCGACCCGGCGCCCAGAAAGTCCTGGATGAAATGCTCGCGGCTGCGCCACTGGACGAGCGTGCCTACCGCATGAAGGGCTGGATCCACATGCTGGAAGGCGAGCTGGAACAGTCCGATGAAGTCGAGGAGGCTCGGAAGTTCGCCATCGAGATTTCCAAGGTTCACCGCCTGCTTCAATACGAGGACTTTGCGGAAGCCCTCAGCAACACAGAGATGCTTGAGCAGGATTATCCGACACGCATCGAGCCCAAGTACTACAAGGCATGTGCACTGGCGCAGCTCGGCGAGGACGACACGGCGCTCGACACGATTCGGGAACTACTGGCGAAGTCGCCCGACCTGAAGCTCCGCATCATGGAAGAGTTCTACCTGGAGCCACTACGCCTGGGCGACCGGTTCGAATTCCGCGAGCACACGCCCGACGAATAGCACACCGGGCTGAGCAACACTGTCGCATATACAACAATTTCCGTTTTGCGATTCGGCCGGCGGCGCTATCATGTCCGCCCCATGCCGAAAGTTGAGCTTGCAAGACACCTGTATGCGTTCTTCCCCGACCTTGAGGGGAAGGAAATCAACGTTGAAGCCGGCACGGCCGCCGAAGTCGTGCAGGCCATGGAAAAACTCGCGCCCGGCTTTGCTTTCTATATCTGTGACGAGCGCGGAGAGTTGCGCCGACACGTCAACCTGTTCATTGAGCAGGACACCGTGCGCGACCGCAAACACCTCAGCGACAAAGTGGGCCCCGATACGCGCGTGTACATCCTGCAGGCACTAAGCGGCGGCTAGGCAGTTCCTGAAACCAGAAACCTACAACCCGAAACCTGGAGTTTCCCATGTCTGATCGACTGATCCTCGGCACCCGCAAGGGCACCTTCATTCTTGAGAAGAAGGACGGGCGCTGGCAGCACGTACACCGCGGCCACGGCGGTGCGAACATCGCCTATGCCGCGCAGGACCCGCGCACCGGCACCATCTGGTCGATGATCGACCACGGGCACTGGGGCTCGAAGGTTTCGCACAGCAAGGACGGCGGCAAGACCTGGGAGGAAGCAGGCCAGGTCAAATATCCCGAGGGCGCGCGCCATCAGGAATTCGCCATGAGCGAACCGCCCGAGGGCGAAGAGCCGCCACCACAGAAGATCCACGATTCCAAGGTGCTGAAGCTCTGGTACGTCGAGTTCGGCACCGAAGACCAGCCGGGACGCCTCTACATCGGCACCATCCCCGGTGGGCTTTTCGTCAGCGACGACGACGGCAAAAGCTGGGAGCTGAATCGTCCGTTGTGGAACCACGAATCACGCGGCGGCGACCTGTTCGACGGCAAGAAGCCCACCGGCCCGACGCTCTGGTTCGGCACGCCGGCCAGCATGGGCACAGGCGAATTCGCACCCGGTATTTGCAGCATCCTGCCGAACGCCAAGGACGGCAACCACGTGCGCCTCGCGGTCGGTTGCGCCGGTGCGATCGAGACCAAGGACGGCGGAAAGACCTGGCAGGGGCGCAATAAGGGCATGATCGTCGACTTCCTGCCGAACAAGGAACCCGAGTGGGGCCACGACATCCACTTCATGGCCCAGTGCAAGAACGACCCCAACCACGTCTGGCACCAGAACCACATGGGCGTGTACTACAGCGACAACGGCATGGAGAGCTGGAAGAAGGTCGACGACACGGACAAGGGCGTGAACTTCGGCTGGCCGATCTGCGTTGATGAAAACGACGGCAAAACGGCGTGGGTGGTCCCGCAGGTCAGCGACCAGAACCGCGTCGCGATCAACGAGGGGCTGTTCGTCGCGCGCACAAAGGACGGCGGGGAAAGCTGGGAGCAGTTGCGCGAAGGGCTGCCGCAGGAGCACGTCTTTGACACAGTCTACCGCCACGCGTTCCACAACAAGGAAGGCAAGCTCGCCTTCGGCAGCACCAACGGCAACCTGTACCTGAGCGAAGACAGCGGCGAAAGCTGGCAGACACTGGGCAACAACCTCCCGCCGATTCACAGCGTGAGGTTCGCGTAAGACAAGCCCGTAAGGCCCCGCCCCGTGCGAAAGCGCGGGGCGAGCGCCAGAGGCGCTCGAATCAAAAAACCAACCGGCGCACCAAACACGGTGCGCCGGTGGATTAATTGCTCTGCTCAGGGTTCTTACTTCGGGCACCAGGCCGGGTGCGATGGCGTGCCCGTCGTTTCGATCTGCCAGCAGGTTTGTGGCTCGCCGATTTTCCAGACCCATAGCTCGCGGCTGGTGTTGCCGTTGCCGCTCATGACCCGAATCGCGGCCACCCATTCGCCATCCGGGCTGATGGTCGGGCTTTGCACGGCTTCATTAAACAAGTCCGTGAGCTGCAAGGACTGCTTGGTCTCGGCCACGACGGCGCACAGGTTGCGCCCACTCCAGCCGGCCGGGTTTGATGTACTGCCGACAAACACCACACCGCTGGCATCGGGGAACCAGACCGGGTCACCGGCGAACAGGCTGGCGTCGCCGCTGACCAACTCCGTTGCCTTGTCCACGCCGGGCTTCAGCAACCACAAGCCGCCCGTGTAGGTTGAGTACACCATGGTGTCGTCAACGGGCGAAAGGGCAGGGTCAGAGCCGATCAACGAGCCGTAAGCTTCACCGCTGGGCACGCCGCCCGCTGCGCTGACACTGAAGAAGCTGCTGCTTGCGTAAGTGATGGTCTTGCCGTCTACCGAATATGCGGGCGAGGTCGCGTTGATGTGCGTCAGAGTCGCGTCCACCGTCGCAACGCCGGCGCTCTCCACCGTTTCTCCCGCCTTCACGTCGATCAAAACTCCGCTCAGCGCTGACTTGCCGCCGACGCGCACCACGACGTACTGCGGCACGCCCTCGCCGAAATCGACGACGTTGGGTATCTCGACCTCGGCCTCATCGTTGCCGGCCTGCTGCGCCGACAGGCTGAACGTGCCCAGGCTGCGCGCGCCTTCAACGTAGATCGCGCCCATGACCGGCTCGAACAACAGGTTGCGGACCTTCAGCTTAACCGTGCCGGTCTTGCGCTCGTCGTTCATGTTGTCGGCGTGCGACGGCGGGTTGGTCACGCGGCGCATGCCTTTCGCATTCAGCGCGTACAGGTTCGCGCTGAAGTAGCTGAACGCCATTTCGTGCGTGCTGCTGAAGCACAACTCGGCACCGTCATGACGCCACGCCAGCCCGTAGCATTCGGTTGAAAGACCTTCCGTCTTGAACATGCCGCCCGACTTGCTGCCGTCCGGTGTGACACTCTTGATCTCGAAGCGTTCACGTCCGCCGTCGGGTCCTTTCACAGTGCTGGTCTCGGCATAGGCCAGAAAGGTCGGCGTGGTCGGGGGTGTGAACTCACCGTCGACTTTCAGGCTGGCGTTGTCGACATCAAGGCGCAGCCCGTCACCCACAAGACTCACGATCAGCACAAGCTGCCGCTTGTTACTGCGCATCGTGTTGACGCCTTTCAACTCGTCGGGCGTGAGCTTGTGCTCAAGCGCCTGCCACTGCCAGCCGGGGAAGCTGTCGGCGTCGATCTGCTTGATGTTGGCGGCCGGCTCAAACTGGGCCGCCTCGCTGAAGCTGCCGATCGCGAACGTGAGCCCCTGCAATACCGGGTTGTTGCCCGTGGCCTGCATGCGCCAATCAAGCTTCAGTGTCGCGCCGGTAAGTTTGTCTGGCAGGTTCAGCATCTGGGCCAGCAGCCCGTTCGCCCCCAGCGCCGTTGACACGTCAATGCCCGCCCCAACATCTTTCTCGTCGCCCTTGCGCCCGGACTGTTCGCCAACAGTCGCGATGCCGCCATTGATAGCCCAAGCCGAGTTGCCGTAGTCAAAGCCACCGTTGCGAATGACTTCACGCCCGACCCACTTCTGCGCAGCAGGTTTGACAGCTTCAAGCTTGCGAAGTCGGTGAACAGGCTCGTCGGCGGCATCCTGCGCCGCAACCCGAACAACCGCAAAGCCTGCCAACACCACGCAACACAACATCGCGAGTCGCATAGAATTCTCCAACCAAACGGTGAGCGAAGTTTGATTCTGAGTCGATGAGGCCGAACCGTAAAGCCACTTGGAGAAGCTACTCCTCTGACCTTTGCAGTCGGAACTTCGATACCCAGAAATTCGTGAGCGGCTTGCGGGTATCGATGATGACGGGGGCTTCCGGGTCCAGCTTGATCTCAAGTTCGCTGTCCGTCCAAGTGGCCGTGGCAAATGGGACGTCCGCAATCATGGCTTCGGCTTCCGACCTTCGGGCTAGCAACGGCTGCTTTAGATCGGCCGTGAAGAGCTCCCATGCCAGCCAAGTGCATTGATGCCCCCATGCCATTGCAAATCGATAGATGACGGCCTCCTCCAGATCACGTCCTCCGGATTCGCCTGCCAGCTTCTTCGTCTGCGCGTAGTCGTCGGGGCTGAACGGATCCGGTGCTCTGTCGGGGAAGGACTCAGCAGCCCTAAGCATGAATTCGAGATACTCGTACAGCCCCAGCGCATCTGTGAAAGGGTCAAGACTCCAGTCGTTGTCTAGGGTCTCCATTTCCAGCACCTGTTTCACGAGGTGGCTGAATTCGGACCTCCACGCCCGTTTAAACGTCGAAGACGCTTCCATATGTAGGTTGCTTACCGCTTCCTGAACTGACGCATCCTTCGCGAGAGCAGCCAGTTTCTCTGAACGAAAGAACCCATGGAGTAGGACCTCCGTACTGATCAACCTTATCGACAGTGCGTAGTCCAACGTGGTCGCATCGAGCAGGCGGCGCATTCTAAGATTGTAGACGAGTTCCTCTTTAGCTTGGTTCGGCATGTCGAGCTCAAGCAATAGCTTGACTCGTTCAATGGGCATCGCCTCAAGAGATATGCCGCCCAAATACTTTGCTGAGTCCGGGTCCAGTAGCATAGGCCCGATCGCGACGAGCGAGTCAAACCGAGATAGATCGCGAACGTCCCTTGCTAACTGGACGGACTGGTTCAGCGCTTCGACGTAGTCCTCTCGCACAACCTTGCGATCGAACTTGTCCTCAAAACTGTCACTGCCGAAGTTCAGTAAGTACCGCCAAGGCTCATCGCCCTGGTCAAATCGTAGCTTCTCCGTACGGGCGGCAGCCTCGATAAACTCCCGGGCACCGTCCACATCGCCTCTGGCTTCCTGCAGCACCCGGTCGTAGTTCTCTATGCCGGGGAACTTCTCTGTTGCCTCACGTGCGAGTCGCTTCAGGTTTTCCAGGCGCTTCTCTTCCCGCACCGTCTGCCCGTCTGGCTCAGTTGATGTGGCGGAGTCTTCAACCACGTTCGCCGTTTGGTCACCCGACCCTCCGCCGCAGGCGGCTAGCAGGAGGAGTAGCATGGGCAGCAGGCGCTTCACTGGTTGCCTCCTGCGTAGAGGCGGTGAGCGCGGATGTAGGCTTCTACGCCTGGGGGGACTTGCTGGCTGATTGATTCGCCGGCTGCTGCTGATGCTCGGATACTGGTTGAAGAAATTGGCAGCAGCGGCATCTGCACTACGTTTGCTTTCAGGTTTTCTATCACGCCCTCCGGCAACTTGCCTTTCAACGTCTGAAAGACTTCGCTGGTGTGCCCGGGACGAAAGACCGGGATGAATTCGATGCGGCGCAACAGCTCAGTTACTTCTCGCCACGTCGGCAGGCTCGCCAGCATGTCGCCACCAACTATGAAGAAGTAAGTATTGTCGGGGTGCGCACTTTGCAGGTGACGGATCGTCTCAATGCTGTAGCTGCGGGCCTGCTGCTTCGTTTCCCAGTCCTCGACGCCGAGCCCGGGTTGACCCTCGACGGCGATTCGCGCCATGGCCAACCGCTGCTGCATCTCGGCGTGATTGGTTTTGCCTTCGGCGTGGGGCGACTGCCCGCTGACCAGCAGGTCGACGCGGTCGAGCGCCTTCGCGCCACGTACGACGCGGGCGACCGCCAGATGCGCGTTGTGGGGTGGGTCGAAACTGCCGCCGAGTAGTCCGATCTTCATGCCGTTAAACTACTTTCTCACACGAAGACGCGAAGGCCCGAAGCGTCAGGCCACTTTTCTTTGTGGCTTGGTGACTTTGTGTGCCAGGGCCTGAAATCCCCGCGGGCCGACTGCGAACTACCCCTTGAACGGAATCAAACATCGCGCTTCCCAGGAGATATTGAGATGAGAAAGTTCTTCAAGACGGTCTTCATTGTTGGGCTTTGCGGCGTGGGCACAATCGCCCTCGCGCATGCCGTGCTTGGCAAGCATCGCACCCGCGACGCCGCCCATGCACTCCAGAACCTCGCACAGGCCGAGGTTGACGAGTTGATCGCCAAGCAGAAAGACATGAAGGCCGAGCTGAACAAGCTGCGTTCGGAGTACCCGAAGCAGATCGCGATGCTGAAAAGCCAGATCAACCAGGTGGATCGCCGCCTGCTTGAGCTCGACAAAGAAGAGACCCGCGCCGAAGACATCGTGCGTCTGTGTGAAGAAGACGTCAGCTACCTCGAAGACCAGCGCGACGTGGTTGGCAGCGTCTACGCCGACGCACGAGTCATTGAGCATCGCGGCAGCAAGTACAACACCGTCGAGGCCGAGAAGCTGGTAGCACGCATCGCCGAAACCCGCGAGATTTACACGACGCGCCTTGAAGACATCACCGTCGAGCGCGACATGCTGCTCGGCGAGAAAGACCAGCTAGCCCTTGAGTTGCAAAGTGTTGAGCAGGAACAGGGCGAGTTCGAGGCCGAGTACCAGTCGCTGGTACGTGAAATCGAGCGCCTGCAACGCAACCAGGAAATGCTGGAAGTGGCTGAAGCGCGACGCGGCATCGGCGACAGTCGCCACAGCGAAGCCATGAGCACGCTGGAAGGCGTCAAGACAGCCGTCGAGCGTGCCCGCCTTGAGCAGGAAGAGCGCCTGAAGTCGGCCCGTGTAGCGCCGCGCAGCCTTGACTACGAAACCCGTGCCCGCCTGCTTGAAGTACAGCGCCAACGTGAAGCCAAGCAGAAGACAGAAACCACACCGGAAACTCCGACCACCAACACGGAAGACGAAAGCGAAGACGAGCTTGAAATGGCTGTCGAGTTCAGCGCCAAATAGCTTTCTCCAAGATTGCTGAAGGCCGACCCGCCGGGGTCGGCCTTCAGTCATTTGCGTGGGTTCAATGTGACGGATTGTGTCGGTTTTCGCAGTTTCATTGGACCTGCATGAAAATTTGGTTGTGCCAAAATGCACCAGAAGGTCAAATGGCCGCCCATTTCATTGATGCACACCACGGAGCCGAACATGGCCAAAACCGAAGCCGTAGGATTCCAACTCAAAACTCTGGCTGAACTTCTGCAGAAGATATACGCGGCCGTAGACCTCTCGCAGATCGCGCGCGCCATTGTCATGCACGTGCGTGAGGGATTGCCGGTAACGGCACGCTTTCCGGGGCAGCTCGACACCATAGAACGTCGCATGGTGATGGCACTTGAAGACCTGTACCTCGCCAGCCTGCACCCGGAAGGACCCGATGACGGCATGAACCCGTCGCTCTCGATTCGCATCAGCACAGCCGAGTCGTACTACCAGAACCAGATTGAGGGCGCGGCACGGATGATGGATCGTTCGGGCATGGTGACGTCGGACGGCTCAATCCTTCGCGCGTCGGCCATCGCGATTGCCGAAGCCGCGCAGGACATCGTGCGCCG
>JAGQRE010000003.1:32156-70939 GCA_020425695.1 Planctomycetota bacterium | reverse complement strand
CGCGAAGAACCGACGGCCAAGAGCCAGTTGCGGAAACGGATCTCCGAGATGGGAGTGCATCTGCGCGCGACCGTCATGCGACGGAACGAAAGCGCCGGCGAAACGCTGCTGCTGCTTGAGGTCAGCGAAGCGAAACGCGCGACGGAACTTTCGCCGCGCGAGTTGCAGGTCGCCCGGTTGGTCTCGCAGCACGGCAGCTACAAGAAGGCTGCGGAGATCGCCAACTGCTCGCTCGATAGTGTGCGAACATACATTCGGCGCATCTATCGCAAGTTCGGCGTAAGCAACCGCATGCAACTGAAGGCGCGGATGATTCGCGAAGGTCTGCTGTCTGAAAGCAACTAGCCCGACGGGAAACACAGCGGGGTCCGGCACATGCCGGACCCCGCTCTTGTTTTGTAACGCGCTAATCCAGCGATACCACCGCGTGCAGTTTTGCCCGTACGTGCGTTCCGACGATTTGTGCTTCCATGACGACCGGGCCTTCCGCCCCGGGCGCGGTGAAAACGTTGTTCTTGTCAACGACGCCCTGTCCCTTGATCCGGCGCCATTGCACTCGCACCGGCTGCTCGCCGTCTTCGTCGTCGATGCCGACGCACTCCAGGTGCACTTCTTCGAGTGGCTTCACGGCCAGCACCGGCGGCTTGATCTTCAGCTTGATCATCTCCGGCGGCGGGGCTGTGTTCGCCAGTGTCATGCGCGCGGGCTTGCTTTGGCCGACGTTGCCTGCAGCGTCAAACGCCAGTGCCGTCACAGCATACGTAGCGTCCGGGAACTCCGTCGTGTCGATGTCGCGCGCGTAAGGCGCTGCCGTAACAGGCTCGCCAACTTTCTTGCCATTGAGGCAGAACTGCACGCGCTCGATCCCGTTGGAATCCTCGGCGGCCGCGACAAAGGTGAACACACCGCGAGCTTTCTTGCCTTCTTTGGGCTCAAGCAGCTCCACTTCGGGCGGTGTGTTATCGACGATAAAGCTGCGCGCGACGCTGCGGCGCACGTGGCCCAGCACGTCGGTGGCTTCGATCATGGCCTCGTGGCGACCCTCGGACAGGCTGTTCGCGTTTACTTTCCAGACCCAGGGGTTGGCTTCAACGGTCGCGCCAAGGTACTCGCCGTCAACAAGCAGGCGCGCGCTGGCAACGCCGATTGGGTCACCGATACTTGCATGCAGCGTGAACTCACCGCCGACAAACTGGTCTTCACGCGGCGTGATGATTGTGCTTTCCGGGCCGGGGCTCTCGTGCTCGAACTCAACCAGGTGACGCCCGGGCTCAAGCGGCTGGCTGATGACGAACACCTTTGCGTCGCCCTCAATATCCACTTCGTTGCCGTCTACATACACCTTCTTCAGCCCGGGGAAGGCTACGCGCAAGTGCGCCCGCGTACTCAGGTGGATCACGGCCTGCGCACCGGATGCGCACATGCTGAACTCTACTGGTTTGTTCGGGTCTTCCGGGTGGCTCGCGCCAAAGCCGATGTGAATACCCTCGTGCATGTCGTACGCCAGCACGCTGGTTGATTTGATTGCGACATAGCGCCCCGGGTAGTCATCACGGCGATCGACGTAGCACATCAGCGCGTCGGTCCAGATCCAGCCGCACTGCTGCGGCATACCGTTGGGCCAACCGTTGAACAGCACTGCGCCGTCGGCGAACGTCGTGCGGTAAACCCGCCCGCGCTCTTCGGTGTTGATGCGGCGAATCGGCGGCAAACGCCCTGCGCGACCGAGCGTAATGATCGTCGCCAGGTCGCCGCGACCGCGCATAAACTCGACACCCAGCCCGGGTAGCTTGTTCGGCTCAGGCTCTTCGACACCCTGACTGAAGCCGTTACTGAAGAACACGAAGCGCGCCTGCCGGTCAGAGCCGTCCGTGGCACGAACGCCGAGTGTGCCCCGGTCAACGGCCGTCGTTTCCTCGCTGCCTTCAATGCGCAGCCCGCCGCGCTTGAGTGTGCGACCGTCGCCGATGTCGAAGCGATCAAACAGCAGGCAGACGCCCTCGCTGCGAAGGTACAACAAGTGACGTTGCGCCAGGCTGCCTTCGCTGCCCTTGAAGTCACCGTTAATGTAGGCGGCACTGCCCATATCAACGTAGTCGCGCACACGCCCGACAACGTTCATGCCGCCGATATCACGGAACATGCCGGGGTCGCAACTGAGCTTCAGATTGACGCCGGAGCTGGCCAGGTGAACGTACGGAAGTGTTCCGGCCTCAGACTGCAACGTCACGATCGGGCTGCTGGGGTCCCAGTCTGAGCGCACGACGGCGCGCGTCTCGGAAAGGCGTGCGCCTGGCGCGATTGCTGTGTCCGGGCTCGTGACCTGAAGGCTCGGGTCGTAGAAGACGCATGTCAGCACCGAGTCGATGCCGGGATGCGCCTGCAACTCAATCCGATACTTTGACGACGGTCGATCCTCACTGCCGGCCCGGTGGGCGGCACCGGCGACGCTGATCTGGTGCAGCAGCCACTGGGCAACGCCGTCGCGGAACGTGTCCGCCGCCTTCGCCAACAACGGGGTCGCGCCGAAAAGGTCTTCCACCGAAATACTGCTGGAGGCGAAGAGTCCTGCGTTGTTGCTGCCAAACTGGTGCGCCAGCCAGACAGGCAAGGCCGACAGGTTGCCACCCTCGCCCATCAGCATGTTGTCGCCGTAGTAACGTTGGAAGGCCTGCGAGAACGGCAGCAGATAGCGCATCAGCTCAACGAGCCCCTGAAGATCGCTGGCGGCGGGGCGCCCGTTCTCGGCTATACGGCTTTCCAGCAACGACTGCGCACGTTGCTCAGCGCTGTCTGTCCAGCGGCGCGCGTGCACGTAGTAGTTCTCGAAGTTCATCAAAGGCAAACCGGCGAGCCCGAGCGCCAACGCCCCGTTTTCCGAGACGTTCGAAGGCGCGTTGTTGCGCGCATCGTTGATGAAGTTCGCGAGGCGCAACCCATTATTGTAAAGCGCGGCTGCAATCTCAGCCCGGTGGGCATCGTCCAGGACGGGTGCGAGGAAATCCATCGCCAGTGAGATATCACGCAAGGCTGCGACACAGCCGCGACCGGGCGGCGTCTCGGGGTCCGCGCCGGCACGGTCGTGAAAGCGCCCGTCGCCCGCACGGCACTTTCGCATCACAGCGTCCAGCGCCCAGCGCATCATCTGGTCGTCTTCGTAGAGTCGCCCAATGAAGGCGGCTTCGAGCATCGTCGGGTTCTCGATAATGCTCGCGCCATTCCCAACGCTGCGCAGTGAGTAGTAGTCGAGATCGAACGGTACCGAACTCTGTGCCGTCAGGATCAACTCAGCGCGGTCGCGCACGCTGCGTACCAGCGACGCCAGCAGTCCGCTACGCAGGCGGTCCTGCAAATCGTCGAGGTCGCCTTCATTGAAGAGCAGCCCGGGGTCTTCGATCACCTTGGATTGCGGCAGCACCTGGCGAATGTCGGTGTCGCTGCCCCTGGCCTCAGGGATTTCGGCGACGATGCTTTCAATCTCTTCCATCGTGACTTCCTGCTTTTCCGCTTTCGGCGGAAGGGGCAGGCGTTTGGTCAGGATGGCTTCGTTGAGCGTGCTGTCGTCGCTGGTGGGCTCAAGCGCGATGGCCTCTGAGGGCTCGGCGAACGGGACCGGGTTAATCACGGCGTCGGACAACGGGCGCAAGGCCGGGACAATCGTCGTGGGCTCTTGCTCTTGCGGACGGAAGTACGGGTTACTGCTGGGCGCCTGGGATGCATCGCCGTCGAACTCGCGCAGGTCGTGGCTGCTTTCGCCGGAGGACTGACGGCGCTGATGTTCTTCCGTTAACTCGTGAACGATATCAGTGATGTCTTCCTGCTCATCACCGGATGGGTCCGATGGCGCACCGTGCGGTCCGGGCGCACCATGGTCGCTGGAATTTGGCTTCGGTTCGTTCATGGCGCGGTCAGTGGCGCGATCAATTGAAAAGTGTGGATACGGTATAGCAGGTTAAGACCGCGAAGCCTCGCGTCAAAGGCAGCCTAGACTCCGCGTTGGGTTGGCTCCCATACGTATTTGTGCAGTTGCAGGTTCAGGCGCACCGGCAAACGATCCGCCAGCAGCCACTCGCTGAGATCACGCGGCTCGATGCGACGGAAAGCCGGCGAGAACAACACCGTCGTACGCAGTGCCAGCTTTTCACGCAGCACGAGTTGCTTCGCCCAGTCGTAGTCTTCGCGCGATGTCAGCACGAACTTGACCTCGTCGTCTTCTCTAAGGCGCTGCAGATTCTCGTAATCGTTGGCCTGTTCTTCGCCACTACCGGGCGTCTTGATATCGAGGATGATCTTCGCGCCCGCAGGCACCACAGAGATATCGTGGCTGCCGCCGGTTTCGATCAGAACTTCACGCCCGGCACCCAACAACCGCCTGAAAAGTTCTGGCAACAATGGTTGCAGCAGCGGCTCGCCTCCTGTGATCTCGACCAGCGGCGTCTCTAACTCCAGCGCGCGAGACACCACATCGTCGAGCGCCATGGGCTCGCCCTGGGTGAAGGCGTAGCCCGTGTCGCAGTAGTTACAGCGCTGGTTGCACACGGACGTGCGGATGAACACGCAAGGTCGCCCGGCGTGGGTGCTTTCACCCTGCACGGACAGATACACCTCATTGATCAGCATGTGCGTGGCCTCAAGCCCGCGCAGCTTCTCAAGTGGTTTCAGTCGCTGGGTCAATTCTTGCTCAGACATCTTGGTACTCGTTTCGAATGCGGTATCAGTGTAGCGCAGTTCGGGCGATTCGCGCCCCCATGGCAATTCGAACACGAAACCCCGTATACTCCGCCGCCTATGATTCTTCGCGCCCTGATGCTCTGTCTTGTCTGCACCGCTTGCGCGGCGTTGCACGGCGTTGAGTTCCCGGACACCCGCATCGAGTTCGGGCAGAGTGACGGCGACCCCACGGCCGACGACGGCAGCGAGCCGCAGATCGACATCAAGACCCCGTGGGGGCTTTGGGCCAACCGCGGGCCGTATCCTTATTATGACGGCCCCTTCGGCATCGACACGCAGGACGACCTTGTTGCCCGCGACATCTGGTTCGACTTCCACAATGAGATCTGGCTGACGCCCAACGGCTGGCGCGGTGTCTCGGGCGGTATGCGCGCGCGCATGGGGCTGTTTCTGGTGGATGTCAGTTTCACGCAACTCGCACGCACGGACCGCCACAGCTACTTCGGCAGCCGAAAAGTGAAAGACTGGGCGGGGGTCACGGACGCGCGGGGTCACATCGGGCTGACGCTTCCGGTCTGGCAATTCGGCTATGTGGATTTTGCTATTGGGCTGGCGGGCTTCGACGAAACCCGGGGCATCTCGCGTCTCGGGCCCAGCTACCGCGCCAGTGCGAGCATCTACCCAATCTGGCCTCTTGAAGTTGAGGGCTATGTTTCCAGGGCGCAGTTCTTTGATGGCACCGGCGTAAACGAGTTCGGCGTGCGCCTGCACGTGCAGGTGTTCCGGCATTTGCTGATCACGGGCGGCTGGCGCTGGATGAACGTGGACGGCAGCAACTTCAGCACGCAGGGCTTTACACTCGGCTTCAGCTTCCAGTTCGGCAACCTGCGAACGTTCTTCTGGTCACCCTTCCGCGGCCCGGCCTATTAGGTACGAGGCCAAATCAAGATGAACGAACACACACCCAGCGAAAATGACTGGCGCAGGCGCAACCAAGAAAAATATCTGAAAGGCCGCCGCTGGTCACGTCAGACTTACAAGCCCTACAGAGAGGGTTGGGACCACGACCATTGCGAATTTTGCATGGTCAAGTTCTCCTTACATCAAAGCGATCTACAGCGGGGTTACGCAACTGAAGACAACTATTATTGGGTCTGCGAGAACTGCTTCAAAGAGTTTCAGGCAGTGTTCGGTTGGATTACTGGGCAATAGATGCCTAACACCGCTTCGCGGGCTCCGGCTTTTCCTTCGCTTCTTCGCGTAAAAGCACCACGCCCATATGTTCAGTCTTGACCGTCGTCCCATATTTCTGATTGGGCGACGGGCATGTCCAGTCTTCTGAGCGCATCGTCAAAGTTTGGCTTTCGTGGGCTGTGATAATCGACCGGCGCTTCCTTCTTCTTCGTTCGCATGGCCCACGCCGAGGCTACGGTTTGCATGAAGCGCTTGCGTTGCTGTGTCTGTTGTTCATGTTCCGTGGCGGGTCCTTCAAACTCGAACTCTGGAACCACCTTCGCCCGCATCGCCAGACCGATCAGAATCCCCAGTCCGATGCCGCCGAAGTGCGCGGCAAACGCGATCCCATCAATGCCGGCCCATGCGTACATGACCTGCGAAAAGACCCACAGGCCTACCCACGCGATGAGCGGCATCACGAACTCAAAGCGCCGCCCGGGCAGCGCGGCCAGAATCAGCAACGCCGGGTGCATCGGCAACAAGCGCAGCTTCCCCAGAGGCGCCGCCACCACACACAGCCCCATCAAACCAGCAATCGCGCCGGACGCGCCTAGCGACGGCACATCGCCGCCCCAGTGGATCGCCAGGAAGGTCAGCCCCGCACCTACGCCACTCAGCAAATACAGCACAAGCAGGCGCTGCCAGCCCAGGCGCGTTTCCAGGTACATGCCGAAGGTCCACAAAAAGATCATGTTGCCGATCAGGTGAATCCAGTCCGCGTGCATGAACATGCTGGTGAGCCACGCGATCGGGTCGATCCGGTCCGGGCGCAGCATGAGGCGGACCTGAAAGCCCGGGCTCATGAACTGCTGCCCGACGAACATCAGCACGTTGCACAAAATCAGCGCAATCGTGGCCGATGGCCAGATCAATCCACGCAGCCGAATGTTCGCCGGAATCAACATGCCGTCCAATCTAACGACCAAAGCGCAATTTCTACCTAAACTATTGCATTGAATGGCTTTGTGGTCGATTACAGCCTGCGCCTGCTTTTGGAAAGCTTGGCTACATCTGTCACGATTTCGTCATTCTGCGCAATCAACGAACCGGATGAACCACTCATCGTTAGTATCAGGTTGATCCACAGACTGGGCTTTACTGATTTACCGGGTACGCCGCCGATGAGGTGCGGTCGTGCGTAGCCGGACCGGGGAGAGGACAAACGAGGACAATCATGAGGAATATGAGAACGCTGACACGCATCACCGCGGTCGCCCTTCTTCTGGCCAGCGTTGGCGGCTTCATCGCCAACTCGGAAGATTTCGGCCCTGCAAAACAATACTACGACGAATTCATCCAACGACCATCACTACAAATGCGCACGCGCGGGCGTGTGAAGCTCGCCAGTTCGGGTCACCCCGGCGCCTTCAAAATCCTTTCAGAGAGCTACGCCAAGGCCGAAGAACCGAAGCCGCAGGTGAAGTACCAACTCACGACCATCTGCGCGATGTACTTCAAAGACCAGGAATTCGACGCCGGCTGGACGGCCTGGCGTGAGAAGCACGACAAAACCGAAGACGCGTGGCTGTGGTACCGCAGCCAGATCATCCACGCCGAAAACGGCGGCGAGGCCGACCTTTACACGACAGCCGAGGAACACAAAGACCTTTTCCTGCGCTGCACGGCCCTTGAGGCACTGTGCGAAGTCGGCAGCGAAAAACTACTCGCGTGGTGGGAAACCAAGCTGGACGAGGCTGACAAGTGGAAGGGCGAGGAACGCGCGCTCATGCTCGCGATTGGCGCCAAGACCCTCTACACAGAAGCCCACAGCTACGGCGGCGACCAGTTCCGCAAGACGGCACTCAAGCTGATTCCGCAGATCGACCACAAGAAAACTGAGGACGTCACCAAGGTCATCATGGCGCGGTACTTCAGGGAGATCTTCGGCGGCGACAGACTGTTCGTAAACGCCGCACCCTGGCTTGACCGCCTGCTGAACCCGGACAAGGAAACACGCGGCGACGACAAGTACGCACCGGCCACACCGCCCACCAAGTTCGTCGGCGTCGAGGCGGCCGGCAAGCGCATCGTCTACGTGATCGACATGTCGGACTCGATGCTCAAGCCGATGTCCGTCAAAGAGAAGGAAGAGATCAAGAAGCCGGTCAAAAAAC
Source organism: Planctomycetota bacterium (assembly GCA_020425695.1). Lineage (GTDB taxonomy): Bacteria > Planctomycetota > UBA8742 > UBA2392 > UBA2392 > JACKID01. The sequence goes on along the minus strand of JAGQRE010000003.1, from coordinate 62,918 downwards.
CGACGGGCCCGGTCACCGGCGGCGGCGGGAAGTCTGACGGCGGCGAAGAGCCAGCGCCGGAAGACGAGCCCGAAGAAGATCCGTTGCCGTGGGACAAGATCAAAACCCGCTTCGACGCGGCCCGCGAGTACCTCAAGCTCAGCCTGCGCTCGCTGCAGGAAGACCAGTTCTACTGCGTTATCTGGTTCGGTGACTCGCACGAAACTCTGAAAACCACCAAGGGGCTCACGCCAGTCAACAAGGGCAACATCGAGGCTACCTGCAAAGAGCTTGATCGGATCAAGGCCGGCGCCGCAACGCCTGACCGCAAAGACGGCACGCTGAAGGGCAAGACCAACCTGCACGGCGGCATCCGCCAGGCGTTCAAACTGACCGGCAAGGCACCTGTGAAGGACTACGCCTACGTCGCGCCGGAAACGTTCTCAACGGGTGCTGACACGATCTTCGTGCTGTCCGACGGCGACCCGACCTGGGACGACTGGAACTGCGTTGACGCCCGCGAAGAGTGGGACCAGACCGGCGACCCGGAAAGCAACACCCGCCACGCCGACCAGCCGAACCTCGACTTCCCGGCATGGTACGGCTACTGGCAAAGTCAGGGCCAGGCGCAGTGGATTGTCGACGACGTCCGCCGCATGAACCTGTTCCACAAGGCCGAGATTCACTGCATCGGCATTGGTGAGGTCAGCTATGGGCTGCTCGCCGGCATCGCCAGGCAGGGCATGGGCCAGGTCAAGATGGTCGGCAAGTAGTCGCAATACTGTTCGCACACCGGAAGCCTCCGCCGAAACGCGGAGGCTTCTGCATTCCTGCCGTGCTAGACTTGAGCCCGCATGAAACGCGTCGTTACAACCTGCCTCGTCCTGCTTGCCGTCGTCACGCTCGTTGGCGCGGACGACTCTTGGGACGCCAAAGTCGCGGAATATCGTGCGTCGCAGAAACGCCCGTCACTGTGGAAGCGCACACTCGGGCGCGAGGCACTGGCCGCGACACGCGACATACGTGCCATTGAGTTTCTCGCACAGGACTACGCCAAGCCGGAGAAACCACGCGATCAGGTGCAGTACCTGTGCGCCTCACTGGCGGCGAGATACTTCAACGACAAAGACAGCGTCGACGCACTGGGGGCTTGGCGCGCCAAACACAAACGCCCCGAGGACGCGTGGCTGTGGTACCGCACCCTCGCCATCCACCAGACATGGCAAGGCAGCAAGGCGGTCGCCGTGATCGCCAAGGACCCGGAGCTGAACATCTTCCTGCGCGCGGCCGCCGTTGAAGCCCTCGCACCGCGCCTCGACGCCGAGAATCTTGAGCTGGTGCAGTATCTGCTGAACCACCTGCCGGACGACAAAATGCGCTGGGTGCTGGTTGAAAGCTGCATGTCTGTTCTGCGTGCGCAAGTAGCCCGGCTCGATACGGACGCCTACCGCCTGCCCGCCAATCAACTCGCCCGCATGCTGGATCAGGACGTCGTGCCTGACCACACCCGCTACGTCATCGCACGGACGTTCCGCGACATCTTCAAGGCCGAGCGCGCGTGGCTGACAGCCGCGCCTTGGCTGAAGTTGATCGCCGGCGACAACGGGCGCGTACCCAGCCGCACGCTTGCACAGCCCGATTTTCTGGGTTTGCAGGCCGAGGGTACACGCATCTGCTACGTGATCGACATGAGCGACTCAATGCTCACGCCACTGACCGAGCAAGAGAAACAGGACCTTAAGAACCCCATCACGGGGCACCGGAAGCACGATGACCCGGACAAAGCGGAGCCTGCCCCCAAAGGCGACCCGGAGATCGAAGCCCTTCCCTGGGACAAGATCGTCACCCGCTTCGACGCCGCCCGCGAGTTCCTGAAACTGTCGCTACGCAGGCTGACGCCGGAGGAGGAGTTCGCCGTCGTCTGGTTTGGCACACAGGCCGATCTGCTTGAAGAATCCGACGGCGTACAGAAGGCCACCAGCAAACGCATCGAGAAAGTGATTGAAGAACTGGATGCAATCAAGGCGGTCAAAGGCGCCGGCGGTGAGCCCACACTGCGAGGCATGACCAACCTGCACGGCGGGCTGCAACGCGCCTTTCAGGTCAAGGGCAAGGGGCGGGTCAAAGACTACGAGTACGTTGACTGGGTCACGTTCACGCAGGGCCCGGACACGATCTTCGTCCTGTCCGACGGCAAACAGAGTTGGTCAGACTGGGACGCCATCGACAGCGCCGACACGGAAGACGTTTCAGGTGATCCGGAATCCGGCGGCAAAATCGGCGACAGCGGCGAATACGCCGAGCTGCATTTCTACGGCCCATACGTAGACGAGCGCCACATGCTGGATGACTTCCTGCGTATGAACCTGTTCCGGAAGTGCGAGATTCACTGCATCGGCATAGGTGAGGCCGACAGCCGTTCCCTGAAAGCCATTGCCGACATAGGCCATGGCAAGCTGCGCATGGTGGGCAAACGCTAGGCGTATTTGCGTCAGAACCTGCAAACCGCCGGTACTTAATGGCAGAATGCTTGACTACGATCGGGGCAACACCCGCTAATCAAGAGAGGTCAGACATGCGTATCTTCGAGCCGCACATCCACATGATCAGCCGCGTTACCGATGACTATGAAAAGATGGCCGCGGCCGGCATCACCCACATTTGCGAGCCCGCCTTCTGGCTTGGCCAGCCGCGAACGAACGTCGGCACGTACATTGACTACTTCCATCACCTGACCGACTACGAAGTCACGCGCGCCGCTGATTACGGCATCAAGCACTTCTGCACCATCGGGCTGAACCCGAAAGAGGCCAACGACGACCGCGTGAACAAAGACGTCATGGCGATCATGCCGGAGTGGGTCAAACACCCGCTGTGCCTGGCCATCGGCGAAATCGGGCTGGATTCACACACCGAAACCGAGGAAGAGTACCTGCGCCAGCAGCTCGACCTCGCGAAGCAGACCAAGATGCCGATCATGGTGCACACCCCGCACCGCGAGAAGTTCAAGGGCACCAAGCGCATTATCGACATCTGCCAGGACGTCGGCATGGACCCGGACTTTGTGCTGATCGACCACAACAACGAAGAGACGATCCCGATCACCAAGGAAGCCGGCTACTGGGCAGGCCACACCGTCTACCCGGTAACCAAACTCAGCCCCGAGCGCGCCAGTAACATCCTGAAGCAGTTCGGCACCGAGCGCATGATGTTGAACTCAAGCGCTGACTGGGGCCCAAGCGATTGCCTGAACGTGCCCAAGACAGTGGGTGAGCTGCGCCGCCGCGGCTTCCTTGAAGAAGACATCCAGCGCGTCGTATGGGACAACCCGTTCAACTTCTACGCCCAAAGCGGCAAGCTCGACGAAGAGAAGGCCAAAGTAAAACACACCTTCCTACCAGAAACCGCCGCGGTGTAGGGGCGGCGTTCACGTCGCCCGCAGGCAAGCTGCGCACCATCAAGTCAGCCCTCGACACAAGTCGGGGGCTGCTCTTTGGCCTGACCCGTATGCTGAACAAACGATTCAGGAGACAGCCGCATGAGTACCAAGACCGTCGAAGAGTACGCCAGCAACCAAGGCGAGTTTGAAGACGTCGTGCTGGCACTGGCAGCCCTCGTCCGCAAGTTCGCACCGAAGGCCGAAGAAGCGATCAAGTGGACGCAACCGGTCTGGAGCCTGAACGGGCCGCTCTGCTACATGAAGGCTTTCAAGAAGTATGTGAACTTCGGCTTCTGGCGCGGCGCGGAACTCGACGACCCGAAAGGACTGCTCGAAGGCACTGGCAAACAGATGCGCCACGTCCGCATCGAAAGCGTAAAGAACATCCCGACCACCGCCCTCAAGAATTTCATCAAGCAAGCCATCAAGCTCAACCAAACAGAGGGCGACCCGTCGCGCTAGAACGTATGGACGAACAACCCAGACCGCAGCTTGGGTTCGAACCAGGTGCTTTTTGGGGCCATGATCTGGTTGGCGTCGGAGATGGCCATCAACTGCTCTACCGTGACCGGGACCATGCTGAACGCCACGGCGCCCTTGCCTGCATCCACCTGCTGCTTGAGATAATCCGTGCCGCGGATGCCGCCAGCGAAGCTGATGCGTGTGCTGGTGCGCGGGTCGTTGATACCGAGCATGGGCGCTAAAACTCGGTCCTGCAACATCTGAACATCAAGGCGCGATACCGGGTCAGCGTCGGCAGCCGGCTCGAACTTCAGCCCGTACCACTTGCCGCCCAGATACATGCTGACTTCGCCCGGTTGGTCCGGTGAGGGCTCGGCGTTTTCGCGCACGTCTGTGATCGCGCGCAGCGCTTCCAGCAGTTGCTCCGGCGTCTGGCCGTTCAAATCGTGCACGATGCGGTTGTACGGCAGGATCTTCAGTTCGCTGCCGGGGAACATCACGCACAGGAACCAGTTGTAGTCCTCGTCGCCGGTGTGATTCGGGTTGGCCTTGGCGCGCTCGGCCCCGACGCGCGCCGCACTGGCCGAGCGATGGTGCCCGTCGGCCACGTAGAAACACGGCACTTCGCCGAAAGCCGCGACCAGCGTGTCGGGGTCATCGACGCGCCAGGCGGTGTGGCGGATGCCGTCTTCCGGCGTGAAGTCAAACAACGGCGCACCTGCGGTTATGTGCGACACCAACGCGCTGACCTTCAAATTGTCCTGATAGGTCAGGAAGACGGGGCCGGGGTTCGCGCTGAGTTCACTGGTCATGCGCGTGCGGTCGTCCTCTTTGTCGGGGCGTGTCTTCTCGTGTTTCTTTATCAGGTCGTTCAAGTAGTCCTGATAGTGGCAGACGCCAACGACGCCGTGCTGAACGTGGTCGCCCATCTGCTGGCGATAGACGTACAGCACCGGCTTGTCTTCGCGCACCAGCGCGCCTTCACCTTGCAGGCGTTTGAAATTCTCGACGGCCTTGGCGTAAACGGCGTCGGCGTGCGGGTCGGTGTCGTCGGGCAGATCAATGTCGGGGCGCACGACATGGAACATGCTGATCGGGTTGCCCTCAGCCAGCTTGCGTGCTTCTTGCGTATTCACAACGTCATAGGGCAGCGAAGCCACCTGCGCGACTTTGTCGACCGGCGGGCGAAGCCCTTGAAAAGCACGTATGCGCATGGCCTCTCCCACCGAAAGTGGCACAGGCATTCTTGCCTGTGCGGGCGAGGCGAGCCTCGCCCGATTCGAAACTCGTTTGTTGCGGTGCTAGCACCGCAACCACAGGCAGGAATGCCTGTGCTACCAATAGGCTAATTCACGCGCCCGACGAAGTCTTTGCCGGTCAGGAAGTTGCCGACGTTGCTGCATATGATCTCGGCGACTTTCACCTGCGCGTCGATTGTGCTGGCACCGAGGTGCGGCGTGCACACGACCTTCGGGTGATTCACCAGCGGGCTGCCCTTTTCCGGCGGCTCTTTCTCGTAGACGTCCAGCGCCGCACCCGCAACCTTGCCGCTGTTCAGTGCTTCCAGCAGCGCCGCTTCATCGACCAGCCCGCCGCGCGCGCAATTGATGAGGCGCATGCCCGGCTTGCAGTTCTCAAAGGCCTGCTTGCCGATGATGTGTTTCGTTTCCGGCAGCATCGGCGTGTGCACGGTAATGAAGTCGGCCTGCTTCACCACGTCGTCGAGCGGCAGCAACTCAACACCGAGTTCCCGCGCGCGCTCCGTGTTGACCACTGGGTCGTAGCCGATCACTTTCATATGCAGACCGTGGGCGCGCTCGGCCACAACGGCGCCGATGTTGCCCAGCCCTACGACACCGAGGGTCTTGCCCGTCAGCTCAACGCCTTTGTAGCCGCGGTCCCACTCGCCGTTCACCAGCTTGCGATTGGCCTGCGGCACATGCCGCGCAAGTGCAAACATAAGCGCCAGCGTATGCTCGGCTGTCGTAACGGTGTTGCCGCCCGGCGCGATCAGAACCGCAATGCCCTTCTCAGCCGCCGCCTTGGCGTCGATGTTGTCATAACCCGTGCCCGCGCGCCCGATGACTTTCAGGTCAGGGCACTGGTTGATGATGTCGGCTGTGATCTTGGATTCGCTGCGTACGATCAGCCCGGTGCAGCCTTGCAGCTTGTCGACGAGCTCGGCCCCGTTCAACGGCGCAATTTCTTCAACTTCGATGCCATCAAAAGCGCGCAGAAGTTCCGGCCCGGACGCGTCCAGCTTCGCTGAGATCAGTACTTTCGCCATGTCTTTGCCCTTATCGTGAAATGCAAACTGCAACTGCGCTACGCTACGATGCGACGAGCGCCAGGACGCCACGTCAGGTCGGCATACCGTTCGCGACTCTGACGAAACCCTGCTTGAAGAGTCCCATCCCAAAATTCATCAAAAGCATCCGCCATGATCTCATCTTCGTTCAACTTCACCGGCCAAACTCCGTTGCGTCGTAGCGCTCGTCGCCTCGTCGCGTAGCGCAGTTAATCGCCTAGCCCTTAAGCTTTAGATACTCGGCCTGTGCTGCTTTCAGCCCGGCGCCGGATTCGAACTTCAGGCCGGATTCGGCGAGTACCACTTCGAGCGCTGCGATCAGACCCATCGTGTCGATGTAGTCGTAGTTGCCGAGGTGTGCCAGGCGGAAGATTTTGCCCTTCAGCGCGTCCTGCCCGTTCGCGATGATTGCGCCGAATTGCGTCTTCAAACCCTTCACCACTTTGCCGCTGTCGAGGTCGCCGGGTGTGCGCACGGCCGTGACGCTGTCACTGGGCGCGTTGCTGAGCAGCTCCAGCCCCAGCGCCGCCGACGCCGCGCGTGACATGCTGGCCAGTTCGCCGGCGTTGCGCACGAGGTTGTCCACGCCCGCGTCCAGAATCCACTTCAGGCTGGCCGCCGCCGCCGCGATCAGGCTGATGGCCGGTGTAAACGCGGTCTGATCTTTCGCCTGGTTCTTCAGTTCGCGCGCGATATCAAAGTAGAAGCGCTTGTTGCCCTTGCGCTCACCGAGCATTTTCTCGGCCTTCTCGCTGACACTCAGGAACGCCAGCCCCGGCGGCATCGCCATTGCCTTCTGGCTGCCGCACGCCACGAGGTCGAGGTTCCAGGCGTCGGTCTGAACTTCGTGCGCGCCGACCCACGTGATGGCGTCTACACACATCAGGCAACCGTCGCGCTTGGCGACAAGCTCCGCGATATCGCGCACCGGGTGCACGGTGCCGGTGCTGCTTTCGCTGCCTTGCACGAACACCGCGCGGCAATCAGGATTCTCCTCCAGCGCCTTTGCAACGGCGTCTACGGTGACCGCTCGCCCGTGCTCGATTTCGAGCTCAACGACGTTCGCGCCGTAGCCGCGGTTCATTTTAGTCCAGCGATCACCGAACTTGCCGGCGTTCACACAGATGACCTTGTCGCCTTCTTCTATATAGTTCGAGACGCAGGCCTCGAGTGCGCCGCTACCGGAAGAGGCAAACGTGATCACATCGCGGTCGGTTTTGAAGAGCTGTTTCAGCCCGCTGCGGACGACGCGGAACAGGTCGATGAAAGCGTCAGTCCGGTGGTGCATCGCGGCTTCGGCCTGGGCAATCTGTGCCTCAGGCAGCAATGCGGTCGGGCCCGGCGTAAGTACACGGTTCTTTGGAAGCATGGTTTTGACTCCTTGCGGGCGATAGTAATGCGCCAGTCAGGTGCGTCTACTGCAAGGTTCTGGAAGAGCCGGGCTTTGCTCAAGCGTTTGAAGTATGAAGGTTCGCTAAGTACTTGCGAGGTTGGCAGTAAGGGGCAGGGGCATGAAGTTTCAGGACTATTACGAAATTCTCGGCGTGAAGCGCGACGCTTCGATTGACGAGATCAAAAAGGTCTACCGTAAGTTGGCCATGAAGTGGCACCCGGACCGACACACCGGCGATGACCGCGCCGCGGCCGAGGAAAAGTTCAAGCGCATCAACGAAGCCAAAGAGGTCCTGACGGACCCTGAAAAACGCGCCAAGTACGACAAGTTCGGCCAGAACTGGGAGCACGGACAGGACTTTACCCCGCCGCAAGGAGGTGGCTGGCAGACGATGAACCCGGGCGAATTCGAGTCGATGTTCGGCGGAGGCGGCGGCGGGTTCAGCGACTTCTTTGCAACGATGTTCGGTGCGGACATGCGCGGTGGGTTCCAGGGCGCACGAACCCGGCGGCAGTACCAGGCACGCGGCGCCGACGTAAACGCCGAGTTGTGGCTGACGATCAGTGACGCCATTGAGGGTGGCAAACGCGAGTTCGGGCTGAACACCGCTCAGAGTTGCCCAAGCTGCAGCGGTACCGGCGAAATGGGCAACCACGTCTGCCCAACCTGCGCCGGCATGGGTCGCGTGCGCGGGCACAAGACCGTTGAAGTAAAGATCCCGAAAGACGTACGCGACAACATGACACTGCGCCTGCGCGGGCTGGGCGAGCCGGGCGTCGGCGGCGGCCAGACGGGCGATCTGTACCTGACCCTGCGCCTTAGGGGCGATGCGAACTATCGGCGCGAAGGTTCGGACATTTTCGCCGACGTTCCGGTCGCGCCATGGGAAGCCGTTGAGGGCGCAAAAATCGATGTGCGTACGCTGGACGGCACAGTCACATTGAACGTGCAGCCCGGCACAAAGTCAGGCCAGCACCTGCGACTGAAGGGATTGGGACTGACACGAGAAACTGGTGGACGCGGTGACATGTACGCGGTGGTCCGACTCGCCATGCCCGAAGAGCCCAGCGAGCAACAAACTGAGCTAATCAAGCAACTGAAAGAAGCCGGCCCAACCGAAGTAAAAGGCGGCGCGAGGAAGTAGCGAGCCAAACTTCTGGACAAGAGGCGGCGACACAAAAGGGGTCAGACCCTGTTTTCGCGCCCGGCGCACAACCGAATGCTCTAAGCCCACACTGGCGAAAACAGGGTCTGACCCCCTCACGGAACGGTTACTCCGGCTCGGCCGCTTCCAGTTCTTCCAGCCTTGCTGCTGCTGCGCTTTGGACTTCGGTGTCTTCGTTCTGGGCCTTGGCTTTTCGGTACCAGGCTCTGGCCTGCTTCACGTCCTGGTCTACGCCGGTGCCGTCTCGGTACAGGTCTCCCATCGCGAGCATGCTGGCCGGGTGCTGCTGTGCAGCGCCACGCTCAAACCAGTAGGCGGCATCTTCGTTGCTTTGCTCGACGGCGTCGCCCTCAAGACTCATGACGCCGAGGTAATAGCAGGCACCGGGAACTCCTTGATCGGCTGCATCCTCAAACCAGATACTCGCTTCGGCGTGATCGACGGGCGTCGCGATGCCTTCGTAGTGGAACAGACCAAGATAGTAAGCCGACATCGGCAGCCCAGCACCGGCCCCACGTTGCAGCCACTGAAGCGCTCGCCGGTCACTCTGCGCGACACCCCGCCCGTAGAAGTACAACTGCCAGATGTACGTAAGTGCGTCCGGCTGACCTTGCTGGGCCGCCTGCTCGATCCACTTCGCAGCCTGTTCAAAGTCTTCACGCACGCCGCGGTTGCCGGTCATGTACCAGAGCCCCAGCTCAAACTGGGCCTCCTTGTGCCCGCGCATGGCCGCACTGCGGACGTAGGTGAACGCTTCTTCGAGTTCGTTCGAGTCCCGCAGCACGATGCCGTGCGCAAAGGCCTCGTCGGGCGACAACTCATCAGCAGCGTTGACGTCGTTTGGCGTCGTTTCGGCCAAGGCAGCCGGCTCAGGCGCAGCAACGCAACTCGCGAGGATCGGCGAAACACAGAGCAGAATCAGGCGCATGGTTCATGCCGAGGGGCAAGAGCGGGGATGCCAGTCTAGCAGCTACTCGCCAATGTGCAGAGCCCGGCTTCCGCATGGCGAAAACCGGGCTCAGTGGTTTCTCTGTCGCGAGCTGGCTTAGTCGCGCAGCTCTTTCAATTCCTTCTTGAGGTTTCCGATCATCGCCTTGATCTCTTTGATCTCGCCCTCAAGCTCGCGCGCGCGGCGGCGGCTGTCAGTCTCTTCGGCTTCGTTGCTCAGGTCCTTGATGTGTTCTTTCAATTCGTCGATCTGGGCTTCCAGCTCATCGGCGTGGCGTTCCCGGTTGGCTTCTTCGTTCTCTCGCTCACGTCTCGGTTCCTCGCGACGCGCTTCGCCGACCTTCTCAAGTGCGCGCTCAAGCTCTTCGATCGCCTTTTCCATTTTCTCGCGGGCGTCGCCTCGGGTTTCCTTCATCCGCTTGCGCAGCTCGTTCAGGCGGCGCTCGATCTGCTCCGGCGTGCGGTTCGGCTGGTCGCGCTCGCTGCGCCAATCGGGCATTTCCGGCATACGCGGCATGGCGCGCTCAGCACCACGACGCGGAATCTCGCGCCAGAACAGCCCGTCGTCGTTGTCGTCCAGCATGAACGTCGCACCGGTGGCGGTATTCAGCAGGATCATCTCGTCGTCATTCGATACGATTTGCCACGTGCCCGGTTGGCTAGGCTGCATCACGCGCTGCAGCTGGAAGATACCGCGCGGCTCCGGCGCTTCTCGCTCGACACTGCGACGCACGTGCCATTTGCCGTCCTCGCCGACTTCATACACCACTCTCTCGTCTTCGTCCCAAGACTCAATGACGATGCCGTCAGCCGGGCCTTCCTTTACCTCGCCATTTTTCTGAATGACGATGCGATTCTCTTCGCGCTCAACGGTGCGTACTCGCTTTTGTGCGTCCTGCGCGTCGCTGCCGGTTACCTGAAAGGCGCCGAACACGCCGGTTAACAAAATTGCCGCTGCGGCAATCATCAGCTTCTGCATGGGAATGGCCTCCGTGGATTGAGTTGTTTCATTAGTTTGTACGCGTCAGGCCACGGAGCGTTACTTGAAATCTGCGCAAAATGACCACTTCACTGGTATAAAGAGCCCATGACCAAGCCGCCGTTCGCTGAGATCTATCATCGCCAGACCAAGTACCACCCGGCCACCATTGAGCGCGGGCACCACATCGACTGGAATAACCCGCCTGAACAGTTCAAAGATTACCCCGGGGCGCCGCGCATCGAATTGCGCCCATACCTGCCAACCAACGAATCGGAAGACTGGGGCGCCATGCAGCGCCTGCAGGACACTGACGGCCCGTTCTCGTTGCCCCAGTTGTCGAAACTGCTGTTCGCGACCAATGGCGTGACGGCAATGGCCATCAGCGGCGGGCAGAAGATGTTCTTCCGCGCTGCGCCCAGTGCCGGCGCCTTGTACCCCACGGATTTGTACCTGGTCGTTCGCGGGCACGCCGACCTGTCGGACGGCGTCTATTACTATCACGTACGCGACCACGCGCTGATTGAGGTCTACCCCGAGGGGCTGGGCCCGGACGGCGACGAGCTGTTCCGTCGACTCGCCGCCGCATGTTTTGACGACAAAGGCGTCGCCGGAGCACGCGTTGCGATCGTCGCCACGTCCGTCTTCTGGCGCTCAAGCTGGCGCTACGGTGACCGCGCCTACCGCCGCTGCCTGCTTGATACCGGGCACGTGCTGGGCAACTTCGACATCATTGCGCCGAAGCTTGGTCTCTGCACGTTCGCCGTCGGCGGCTTCGTTGACCAAGAGGTTGCCGAACTGATTGCCACGCCGGAAGACAAAGAAGGCGTTCTCGGTGTGTTCCCGCTGTTTGAGCTCGGCGACTTCGAACGTGTTGAACCCGGCCCCAGCGCTCGCGCGTCAAGCGATGTTGAGCCCACGCCGAAGGACGACGCGATTCTGAGCATCCATGACGCCAGCGCGATTCGCCGAAACACGGCCGACAGCGCAACGGGCCCGCAAAGTAGTAGCGAAGACTTCATGCTGAACCCGAAGTATGCGTTCGCTTCCGGCACAAAGCTGAAGACGTCTGAGCTGAACCTGAACGAGCAGATCGAGCTTGCGATTCTGCGCCGACGCAGCACCCGCACGCTCAGCGGTGAACCGATCACTCTGACAGAGCTTTCGGACCTGCTGGGCTTCGCGTACCGCGCAGACCTGCGTCTGCCACCGGAGCAACAACCGCGCTACTTCGACACGACGCTGCTCGAAACATTCGTCGTTGTGAACAACGTCGAGGGTCTTGAGCCGGGCGTGTACTACTTCGCGCCAAGCTTCATGGAACTGCTCAGCGTGCGCCCCGGCAGCGTACAGCACGAGATCTTTCACCTGTCACTGGGGCAGGAACTCGCGCGTGACGCGTCGGCCGTCATCGTGCACACCGGCGACCTGGATGCCGCAACCAAGAAGTTTGGCAGCCGTGCTTACCGATATTTACACCTCGACGCCGGGCATATTGGGCAGCGACTTAACGTCGGCGCCATTCGTCTGGAGTTAGGTGTTTCCGGTATCGGAGGGTTCTTCGACGATGAGGTGAATGCGCTACTGAAGATTCCTGCGCAGGAATTGTGTGTCTACATCACGTGCCTCGGCAAGCCCGCGAGCTAAACCATGATTGCATCGAAGCTGAAACTGAAACCGATCCGCAGCAAGCAGCTACAGGAAGTGCGCTATGAGGGCGTGCTTGGTTGCGGCATGAAACTGATTGTCGCGCCGCGACCCGGCTTCACCAAGAAGATTGCGTTCGTCGTGGCCGACTACGGCAGCACCGACAGCGTATGGGAGCATCACGGCAAGCGCGTCAAGGTACCGGACGGCATCGCACACTTCCTTGAGCATCAAGCCTTCAAGAAATCTCACGGCGACCTCAGCGATGTCTTCAGCGCGCGCGGGGCGTACGTAAACGCGCACACCAGCCACACCCAGACGGCCTACTACTTTGAGTGCACCGAAAACTTCGAAGCCAACCTCGACACGCTGCTAGAGTTGACGCTGACGCCTTACTTCGACAAGCGGCTGGTGGACATCGAGCGCGACATCATCATTCAGGAAATCAACCAGTATCGCGACCACCCGGGCTGGATCGGCTTTCAGCAGTTGCTTGAAGGTTTGTACGCAAAGCACCCGCTGCGAATCGACATTGCGGGTACGGCCGAGACCGTTGGCGCCGTCACACCGGAGTTGCTGGGTAAGTGTCACGCGACGTTCTATCACCCGACGAACTTGACCCTGCTGGTGACCGGCGACTTCAAGCCGGACGAGATTGCCGAACTTGCCAATGAGTTGGCGGACAAATGGGCACCACCGGTTCCGTCGCCGGGCTTCAAACGTGTACGCCCCGCTGAGCCCGTGAAAGTCGCAAAGCACAAGAGCGTGCGGAAAATGTTCATCTCGCGCCCGCGGCTGTTGATGGGCTTCAAGGATGCCAGGCAACCGGAAGGCGACGCGCTGACATATCGCGACGTGCTGTCGTCACTGGCCATGGACGCTCTGTTCAGCAAAGAGAGCGAGGCCTACGAAGCGCTTTACAACTCACGCTTGATTGGCGGTGACTTCGGCGCGGGCTATCAGGCCGAGAGCGGATTCGGCTACGCCGTTATCGGCGGTGAAACACCGGACCCGGCCGCCCTTGAAGCGGAAGTCATTCACATCGTCAAGAAGGCTCGCAAGAACGGAATCGACGCCGACGTGCTGGAACGCAAGCGCCGCAAGTACTTGGGACAGTTTCTGCGCGCCTTCAACGAGCCTGAAGGCACGGCCTATGCGTACATCGGCGCGCTGGGCCAGAACAGCGAACTCTTCGACGTACCGGAGATGGTTGAGAAGATTACGGTCAAGCAGGTCAACGAGCGCATCAAACAACTGCTGACGCCGAACAACTACACGGCCAGCGTGTTGCTGCCTCAGGGTAGTTAGGCTGGCTTTGGGGTGAGGGGGTCAGACCCTGTTTTCGCCCGAGCAACTTTCGAATATCCGTCTGGGCATGCACGGCGAAATCAGGGTCTGACCCCTTCGTGCCGCCGCCAAGACGGCCTACCGCTTGGGTTTGCGTGTTCCGCCCTTCTTATTCGCAGGCTTCTTCTTGGGAGCTTTGGCGATCTTGATCGAGTGCTGCGACCATTCAGCCAGTGCGCCCGGGTCTTCCAACACGTCAACCGGGACACTCCAGTAGCCACTCATTACATGGCCTTCCCATGGCTCGAACGGATGCGTGCCCGCGTCTTCGAACCTGGACCGGTTGCCGTCGTCGGCTTTCAGGTACAGCTCGTCGTTGTCGAGCAACGCAAAGAACTTGCCGTCAAAGTAGACGCCCACGCCGCCGAACATCTTGCGCGTGGCGACAGCCCCCAGTTCACGAAACTGGTCTACAACGTAATTCAGGAATTCTTCGCTGACCGCCATGGTTTCCCCCTCTCCCAAGTATAGGGTAAAGCGAGACAACACGAGAGCCGATCATGACCGAACACAAAGCCAACGCACTCGCCAACGAGTCCAGCCCGTACCTACTGCAACACGCGCGCAACCCCGTTGACTGGATGCCCTGGGGCGACGCTGCCTTCGACAAAGCCAAAGCCGAGAACAAGATGGTCTTCCTGTCCATCGGCTACGCGACGTGCCACTGGTGCCACGTGATGGAGCGCGAGAGCTTTGAAAACGAAGCCATTGCCGACTACCTGAACGAGCATTTCGTCAGCATTAAAGTCGACCGCGAAGAACGCCCGGACATCGACGCCGTGTACATGGCCGTCACACAGGCGCTCAACGACGGGCGCGGTGGTTGGCCAATGAGTCTGTGGCTGACGCCGGACCGCAAACCGGTAACTGCCGGCACATACTTTCCGCCGCAGGACCAGATGGGTCGCACCGGTTTCATGAGCGTACTCAAACGCATGGTCGAGCTCTGGGGCGGTGAGCGCGAGAAGCTGGTACAGCAGGCCGCAGAAATCACGGACTGGCTGCAGAAGCAGGGCGCGCCGGAAGGCGACGGCGAACTCTCAGTCGACGCGCTGGAGACGAACTTCAAGACGCTTTCGAACAGTTTTGACGAGCGCTATGGCGGGTTTGATCGCGCCCCGAAGTTCCCGACGCCGCATCGAATCCAGTCCGTGCTGCGCTGGTACAAACACACCGGCGACAAAGAAGCGCTCCGAATGGCCGAGCACACGCTGCAACAAATGAGCTACGGCGGCATTCACGACCACATCGGCGGCGGCTTTCATCGTTACTCGACAGACCGTGAGTGGCTCACGCCGCACTTCGAAAAGATGCTGTACGACCAAGCGCTGTTGCTTGAAGCCTATCTGGACGCCTTCCTGATCACCGGCAACAAGCTGTATTCCGAAACGGCCCACAACATCTGCGCCTACGTACTACGTGATCTGCGTGATGACGGCGGCGCGTTTCATTCCGCCGAAGACGCCGACAGCGAAGGCGAAGAAGGCAAGTTCTACGTCTGGACGCTCGGCGAGTTGCGCAATGCGCTGGGCAAGGACGCCGACCTGGCAGCCTTCACGTGGGGATGTGTTGAGGCCGGCAACTACTTCGACGAAAGCTCACGCGAGCGCACCGGCGCGAACATCCTGCACCTGCCGCGCACTATCGCCGAAAGCGCGAAGCAACGTGATCTCGAAGAAGACACACTGCGCCGCATGGTCTTTGAGTGGCGTGCAAAGCTGTTCGATCTTCGGTGCGAGCGCGAGCGCCCGCTGCTTGACGACAAGGTACTGGCCGACTGGAACGGGCTGATGATCGGCGCGCTGGCTCGGGCGGGCTCTATACTGAATGAACCAACGTACCTGACAGCCGCACAGGAAGCCGCCGAGTTTGTACTGACAAAGATGTCTGACGACGGGCGCCTGCTGCATCGGTATCGCGCCGGTAAGGTCGGCATCAAGGGCTTTGCTGAAGACTACGCGTTTGTCCTCAATGGACTGTTCGAGCTATACGAAGCTGACTTCAACCCACGCTGGCTGACGGAAGCCGAGCGTCTGGGCGGCGACATGATCCGGCTGTTCCAGAAGAGCAACGGCATGCTGTACACGCAGGGCAGCGACGATGATGACGTGCTGATCGCATCGAATACGAACCGCTTTGATGGCGCGATTCCGTCGGCGAACTCAGCGGGCGCATACGCTTTGGTCCGCCTGGGGCGCTTGCTCCAGAAATCCGAGTTCACGCAGGCCGCTGAAAAGATCCTTCGCTGCGAGGCCGAGCGGTTGCTGCAGATGCCGGTCGCGCACGCCTACGGGCTGCTTGCCCTTGAGTGGCTGTTGCTGCCGGTGCGCGAAGTTGTGATCGCCGCGTCAAAGGTCGACAGCCCGCCGTTGCTCAATGAGCTTCGAAAACGCTTTCTGCCGCGGACGGTCGTCGTGCTTCATGAGCCCGGCGACGCAGGTGCCGGTGTTCGAAAAGTCATCCCGATGGTCGAGGCTCAGACGCCTGTTGACGGTAAACCTGCGGCCTACGTGTGCGAGAACTACACATGCCAGGCCCCGGTCACGGAAGTCTCGAAACTGGCAGAGGCGCTCGAAGGCTAGCCCGGCGGTTGAACACGTCGCTCAAAGATGAAACCGCTTTGGCCGCGGCGCTTTGTCTCGGCCTTCACCTGCTTTTTGAGCTCCGCCGCCAGTTGCCCTAGAAGCGCCGGGTGTGGCGACTCTGCAAGCTTGTCGCTTCCGATGACCGCCAGGCTTATCGTCGTCAGCGGCACGTTCACCGTTACGCCATTGCGATTGGCGGCCTTGTAATGGCCACGCTCGCGGTCGTCATCACGGAACAACTCCAGCTTGCGTCGGTCAAATCTCTCGCACATGTCCCGCAACACTTCAGCGTCGGCGGTACCCGGGCATATGATGATGAAGTCGTCGCCGCCGACGTGACCCAGGCGCGAACCGGGTGCGACCTCGGCGGTTTGCTGCTTTAAAACATCGGCCGCGAGGCGGATGACTTCGTCGCCCATCGTGAAGCCGTAGGCGTCGTTGTATTCCTTGAAGTGGTCGAGGTCGGCGTAGACCACGCTGTATTCCGGCAGTTCCAGCGTTTCCGCGAGCCAGCTCTGAATTGTGCGGTTACCCGGCAGGTTCGTAAGCGGGTTTGCGTCCATGGCAAACTGCAACTCAAGCTCAACGCTGCGCTGCAACAGTTGCTTCATCGTCACGGTGCCAAGGAACTCGCCCGATGCGTTAACCACCATGATCGGGTCGTACAGGTCTTCGCGGAGGCGATCCATCGCCAAGCGCGCCAGCGTAATGACGTGCATGTCGTTGCGGACAATCAGCGGGTCCGTTGTGCAGACCAGATCGACGGGGCGGCGCTCAAACAGCGAATAGCCGTAGCGCCAGCCGGTTACCTGAAACAGCTTTTCGCGCGTCAGCAATGCCTTCGGCTTCTTGTTATTCAGGATGACCACATGATCAACGCTGGGTCTTTCACGAAACCATACGACGGCCGCCTCCGTTGTGACGGTACCGCGCTCGAAGGTATCGCAACCGGCTACCAGACGTCCGACGGACTCGTCCAGCGCGCTCATGCGATGCTGGAAACTTCGCGACAGTTCCAGTACGCGCTTGCGTGTTTCCGAGGGGACAGATGGCGGCGTTGAAGCCGGTTGGGCAAACAGGAAGCCCTGACCGTACCTGACACCGAGCTTTATAAGCGTTTCAAGCTCGCCCCACGTCTCAACGCCCTCGGCAATCAGCAGCGCATTCACGTTGGAAGCCATCGCCACCAGCGATCGAACCAGCATCTGTTTATAGGGGCGCCGGTCCACGTTGCGCGTGATTTCCATATCCAGCTTGAGGTAGTGCGGGTGCGCTGAAACGAGCGTAGTCAGCCCGCTGTGCCCGGAACCAAAGTCATCCAGTGCGACGCGGAACCCGCGTGCAATGTAATGCTGGATCGCGCTCTCAAAGTTCTCGTAGTCGCTGATCGACTCCTTCTCGGTGATCTCGATTACGAGGTTCTGCTGGTCCAACCCGAACTCTGCCAGCGTCCTGTGATTGAAACTGTCACGGAATCTTTGGTCGCGCAGGATCCCCGGGCTGACATTCAGAAAGAACCGTCCATTGCGAACAGGGTCCGACAGAGATGCGATCGACTTCAACGCGACTGTCCGACAGGCCTCTTCAAGTTCCCATGACGCGCCTCGTTCACGGGCCTTCTCAATCAACTGCTCGAAGCCGTTCTCGGGGTGATCGACGTGTCGCGACAGAACCTCGTGGGCCATGGTGGTGCCGGTCAGCAGATTCACAATCGGCTGAAACACCGAACGCACGTCCTCAACGGATATGCGCCGAACAAGTTGGGTAAGACGAGGCATGGGGCCCCCAGGGCGGATGCGACACGTCAGTCTACCGGGTGGATTTAAAGATGACGTGAAGAGCCGACAGGAAAACCGGAAATCCCCTAGGGCACGCTGACCAGCGAGACGCGTCCGGTCGCTGTCAGCACCATCAGCTCGCCGGATTCGTACGAGTGAAAACAACCGATGGCGTCGGACGCCGACACCCTGGTCGTTGCCTTCAGCACGAAGCCTTCGCCTTCCTTGCGAAACCAGTTGATGCCCTGGGCCGTCACGCCGACGACCTGCCCTGGGCGCGTGATTGCCGAACACAAGTAGTCGCCCCGGGCTGCAACGATTCGGGATTCGCAGCGCAATCCAAACGTCCCGGCCTTCAGCCCGCTCCAGTACAGGCTGCCTTGTTCGTTGCGCCCGGCGAACTCCAGATTTCCCGGCGTGCCTTCGAAAACCGCCAGCTCAGCGCCTTTCACCAGCCCCTGCATGCGCCAGTGCGTTGCCGCACTTTGCCATTCGGTAACCGTACGCATCGCGTTAACCGCGCCCAGCCAGTGCGCAGTTCGGTCACCGAGGACGAGCATGCTGGTAACGTTCGTGCGTACCAGACGCCCCGCCCATGGCGTCGTCGGGGCCGCGTATTCGACATACGGGTCAAACCCTTCACCCTGGCGAAACGCGACAACTCCGCGACTTGTCTCGAATAGTGCTACCACGCTGGTGCCACCTACGTCACCGACACCAGCAAGCTCGACGCCGCCCCTGAACCTCTCGTTGCCTCGCCCGCGGAAGTATTGGCCATCGCTACGCTGCACGTAGCACGACAGGTCAGCCGCCTCGGCATCTTCGGGCGTACTTTCGAGCACACTAACGAACTTGCCCTGCGGGTCGCAGCCCAGTCCGAGCAGCCTCCCGCCCGGCCCTCGCACCTGCTGTACGCCCTTGGTCGGCGAAAACCGATACACTTCGCCGCCGTCCAGCGCAACGAACAGAACATCCGCTTTCGCCGCGTAACACGCGGCCGTTACCACCCCTCGACCAATCTGGACGCTTGATACCAGCTTGTCGTCACTCGGACCCTTGGGCGCAGGCCGGCGTTTTGCCTCGGCACGCAGCGCGAACTGAACGTCGCTGACGAAAGTGTTCGGCCATGCCTGCCCCGCGAACGAAGTTGTTGTTCTGGGGTTCTGACGCAGTTTGTTCGCCAGACCTACCAACGCGCGGTCGTGCAGCTCTGCACGCTGATCGTGCATGGCTTCGCGGCGGGCAAGTGTCGCGATCATGTTGTAGTACTGGGCCGCCCTCGCCTCGTTGCCCGGTGGGGCAAAGAAGCGATCCGCTTCATCCGTCAAAACCAGCAGGTTCTCGCTGTCGGCCGTGTCAGCGTAGACGACGGCCATGTGTACGGCGCATGGGACGGCATTGGGGTGCGGTCGTGCGCGCCAGCCTTCATTAAAGAAAGCCAGCGCTTCAGTCGGCTCGCTGGCTTTGGCCATCATTAACTCACCGGCCTGCTTGTATTCACCGCGATCCGCCAGCAATCGCCCTGCTGTGCGGTACTCGTCGAGCGCCCCAGTCTCGTCGCCGGACTTGCGCAGCAGGTCGCCGGCAGGTACGTGCTGTCCGATCTTGCGATACAGGCGCACGGCATCATCAACATCGCCGCCCGCCTCGTATGCACGCGCCGCCGACAACGGATCAATTAACTTCTGCATGTACAACGCAGCGGCGTCACGGTGCAAGCCGCCCTGTTGCAAAAGACTGGCGGCCGTGCGGTAGTCGCTGAGAAGCTTGCCGTAGATAAATGCAGCACGCCGATAGTCGCCGTCGCGTTTTGCCTGCTCGGCCGCTTTTCTGTACTCGGCCACCAATGCGCCATAGACGTCAGGTTCCGTGAACCACTTGGAAGCGCCGCCACTGCTCCCGCCCAGAATGTTCCCCAGCGAGTACATCAGGTTGTGAAACGGCAGGTTCGCGCTGCCCGCTGCCGTGGAGCCACGCCCCGAATCCCCGCCCACGGGCAACGCCCGGCGCAGCGCCTCGTCAATCTTGCCTTCACGGAAACGCCGCAGCAGGTCGCGCAGTGCGGCCTCTTGCTTGCCAAGCAAACCCTCAAGCCGCTTGGGGTCGTTGTTGACGCCCTTGCTGACGAGGTCGCCCCCGGCCTTCTGCATGCCCTTACTGCCGAGCGCGCGCCCAAACTTACCCAGCGCTTTGCCGGCCGCGAACTCGAGCTTGCCAAGCATCGACTTGCCCGCGCCGGATTCGTCGGGCCCGGCCTGTTCCTCGCCGATGCCTTCGCCGCCCTGGTTCAGGACGTCTTCCGCATCGTCCTGCGGTAGATCCAGAATGAATTCTGTGATTCGCTCGGCACGCTGGGGCGGTTCCGGCAGAGGTTTCCAGGCGCGCCGCCGGATTTTGTCCGAGCCGAGGACGGCGGAAAGTTCCAGCGGCGCGCCTAGATCAAATCCGAAGAACCCTTCCGGCAGGCAAACAACGCACTTGCCGCCAGTCAATCCACGAACCTCATCAGCAAGCAGAGCCGGCGTGATCTCCGCGTCTATCGGCGCGAGCACGCCTTCGGCGATCTCGCCCAGCCGTATGCCGCCTGTCAGCGTGCCTACTGTTGACGCGTCCAGGCGCACAAGAAACCCGCAGGCCAGCCGGTACACACGTGGCAACGGCTCTACGCCGAGATCCGCCAACCCGTGAAGCAGCGCCAGTGGGTCATGCGTGGGCATGAGGAACGCAACACATTCCAGGTGTGCCGAATCGAAACGACGCCGAATCTCGATTGCCACCTGCATCAGCGACCCTCCGCATTCTTGAGCGCGCGTCCGATCTTGCCCAGCGCGTCGGGAGTCGTGGGTTTACCGGTGATGCTCGACGGCCCATAGCACGTGCCGTCCGGCAGCCAGCCCGCGACTGTGCCGCGGTAGACGAAGAACATCGCAACCAGAGCTTCCTGCTTGTCGAAGACGCAAAGTTGCCCCAGGTTGTCCGATGCAATCAGTAGTCCGCGCGGCGAGTAACCGTAGCGCTGGAAGCGTGTCATGTCGTAGCGGCAAGGACCGGCACGTCCCACACGCAGTGTCGTCATTCGCGGGTTCAGTGCGGCAGTATCCTTCTTCCGCTGAATGAACTGACCGATGTCGCGCTGCCCTTGCAGAAAGGCTATCTCGAGGCGCTCGCGATCCCAGCGCAGCAGGTGGGTGAACTTGCCGCCGTAGCACGTCAGCCACGCATCGCCGACCGAGACTTCAAGTTGCGTGTGGTAGTTGCCGCCTGCAACCCGCGCCGTACGCACGGACACTTCAAGCACTCGGAAACACACGACGCTTGCAGGCTTGCTTAGAAACGCAAACTGTTTGCCGTCAGCCGAGATCGCGAGCCCGCGCAAGTCGTTCTGTGTATTGAACTCGCCCAGGAACTGCCACTCCGGGCCGCGGAACAGCATCACGTGTTCGCGCCCTTCGCGGTTTACGCGCATCCCCAGAGTTTCTCCCGCGAGTACCGCTTCGATGACGACAGCACCCTTCAGCAGTAAGCCGCCATCTGAGCGCGGGCGCCACGCACGCCAAACGGCATGGTCCGTCAGGACCGCCAGCTTGCCCTCAGCCGCGTGGTAGATCAGCCAGTTCGCTTTGGCGCCCTGCGCCGGCGCTGTGTTCGCCTCGAGCAGAAACTGGTCGGGTGGTTGAGAAACGATGTTCAACCGCGGCGGCAGCGGGCCTTCATGCGTCGCGTATTGCGCGCGCGCTTCTGATGTACTGCGTCCGTCCAGCGCCAGGAATTCGCGTACGCCATCAGGCGACCTCACCACGACGCTGTGCTGCTCCGGCAGATAGTCGCAGTTGACGGTTGCCGTCTGAAGCTGGTCCAGCCCTCGAAGCTCCATCACGCTGCGACTCAGGGTGTCATACGCATGGGCCCGAATGCGCCCACCCCCGGAACGAATACTTACCAAGCCTCCGCTCACACCGGTAAGTTCGACTGATAATTTCAGCACTTTGTCTTCACCTAGTGGGCGAGGCAGCAACTCGGGGCTTGACCCGTCAAGTGGCCATGCGTGCAGATAGCCGTGGTTACTGACGGTGAACAGCTGTCGCCCGTTGGTGTCCATCGCCATGTGTCGAACGGGGCCGACCAAGCCAATGTGAAACGGCAGCGGGACGGGCTCAACGGGGCCTTTCCACGGCGCGTTCTTTTCCGCGGCCACTTGCTCCGGTCTAGTCGGGGCAGGTCGCGCGAGTTGAAAACGGCGAAGGCTTACGCTTTCACCCCGACGAAGCTCTGACAACTCCGCACTGCCCTGCTCGTCAATGCACAGCGCGAACAGGCGCACGTGCTGCGGTGCGCGACGCGACGCAATGCGAACGTCGTCTTCAAGCAGCGCGCGCGGGTGGGTCAGCAGCACGACGTCGCGATTTTCCAGTGCCGGCTCTTCCAGCACGCGCTCAAGGGCCAGCCCGGGGTTTGCGCTCAGGTCGCTGGCTTCAAGCAAGTCGCCGATGTCTTCCTCTATAGGCTCGCCGCCATTGCTGGTCGCAGCAAACTTTACCGGCATGCCACGTCGCTCGGCCCGCGAGCCCAGAGCCACGGCCGCCGCTGACAGCGCTAAACGCGGCTCGCCCCATGTGCGCACACCCTGGTCCAGCAGCACGACGAGGTCTTCACGCACCTGCGACTGCGGCTCTTCGCGGCGGTAGTACAGCAGCTCGTTCTCGGCATAGCGCCGCAGGAACTCGAGTTCATCTACGGCGAATTCACTCGGCAGAATCTGGTCCGGGTGCCCGCGATTGGTGACGCTGCTGTAGCCGCCGACCGGCAACTCCGTAAACATCACGCGGCGCGGCGGCAACGTCAGCGCTGAAATCATCTGGTCAACAAACGGCGCGACTCCAAACAATCGCTTCCTTTTTAGCGCCTCTTCCAGCTCGCCTGTCAGTGAGCGAGCAGGCGGCAACGGCAACTCGATGGCTGGCGCGTTGTCATCCACTCGCAGCCCGCGCCCGTGCCGGAACCAGTGGCGCAGGTCTTCCACGCTTAGCGCACCAATCAGCCGTTGCAGATGTTCGTCGAAGGCCCGCGGTGCAAGCGGCGGTGACGTCGCGCTGTGAGTCAGCCAGTGAACTTCGATCAGGTTGTTCTGCTGTCGCAGCAGCGCACTCAGCCGGCGCTGGTCGATATCTCCCGGTACGCGGGGCAGCGCGTGCGTAAGTTCTGCGAACAGGGCGCCTGCGTTGCGCATGCTGCCGCCGCCTTCGCGCCACGCGAGCTGCAGCTTCTCGAACGTCGGCGGCGCATCACGAAGCAGACGGTGCAGAAAGTGCAGCACGAACCCGAAGTGAACGAACCGGCTGCCGCCCGCACCTTCCAGAAACTGCGCCAGGGAAGCGCCGACCAACAACGTATTGCCGTCACCATCAGTGATCGCGTCGCAGGCCGGCGACCATTGCAATTCGCCAAGGTCGCTCAGGTAGCGGCGGGGTACCAGCAGATAGTCGAGTTCACTCATGCGCCTGCCCCCAGGCGGGCACTTGCGCGGGTCAGCGTGCGCAATGCGCCGCGCGGTATGACTTCGATGGCGCTATGACGAATCAGCGCAAGTTCGTCGTCGTTCACACCAAGCGCTGGCAGCAACGCGCTCTCGGGCAGGTCGGGGTCTGGGGCATGTCCAAGGGGACACAGCAGGCGCTCACCCCAGTAACGCTCGCTTTGGGCCAACGTCGGCAACGGTGCATCGCCGATCGCTCGCACTAACACCAGCTCGCCGCTTTGGGCTGCCTCAAGCCCTCGAAGCTCAGACAACGTGGCCATGTCAGCCCAATCGCTCAAGGCGCGCGGCTTACACAGCACAGCCCGAGCGGCCTGATACAACGACGTTCGTTTCAAACCAAGCAGCACCCTCGGCTGCGCGTTCTGGTCGTCTGACGTGTCGGCTACCACGTGCACGCGGGCTGGCGTAAGCATTGTCGCCAGCGGCTTAAAGCCGTCCTCGGGTATCTCAAACGCTGGCAGGCTGCGCCCGCACAGGTGCCACTTTGAATCGAGCCGTCCATAGAATTCAGCGCCCGCAACTGGCAACAGCGCACGCAGAATCTCAAAGCCAGCTTCGTCCCAACGCACCCATGCCTGCTCGCCTTCAATGCGCACTTCAACCGATGCATAGGCTCGCAAACGCCCCAGCAATGCCAACGCCGAAGCGGGGATGCGGGCAAGCGTTGCGTGTGTCAGCACACCGTGCATCGGATTGTCCAGAAAGTTAGCCGAGCTTCGCCAGTAGCTCACGGGCGCGGCCTACCAAGTGCTCGCGGGCCTTGCCGTCTTCCACCCAGGCGCACTGGTCGGCCAAGCCGGTAAGGCGTTCTTTCGCGCGTGCGACAGCACTCAGCGACAACCCGCCCTGCTGGATTTCACCACTGACGCCATCGAGTTCACGCGAGACCTGCTCAGCATCCACGCGCTCGGCCGGGCGTGATAGCGGGTGGCGCGCTTCATCTTTGGTTTGTTCAAGCAGCCCGTTAACCAACGCGCGCAGCGGCCAGATCTGCTCTTCGCGATCCCAGACATAGCGCAGCACCCACAGGTCGCTGGCTTCGGCGACTGTTCGCCCGCACAGCAGCGCACTGGCCGCGAGCAACTTCTGCACTTTCACCGCGCGGCGATCGCTGAAGTCGATCCCCAGGTCGCGCACCTTAAATGTCGCGTCCATGTAGACGTCATTCACGCGGGTGAGGTCGACGTTCCAGAGCATCGCCCCGAGTTCACGCAGTTGTGCCGACGTTACGGCGTGGGTGGTTTCACGCGGGCGCTCTAGGTCCCAGCCCGCGCGCAGCAACTGGTTCATGTTGTCGCGGGGCAGGTTCGTTACGTGGCAGCGCAGCAGGAATCGATCAAACAGCGCGCGCAGTGCGTCGTCTTCGGGCAGGCTGTTGCTGGCCGAGAATAGCGACAGCAACGGCAGCTTGTGCAGCTCCGCGCCGCGCCGATACGTACGCTCATTCAGCACCGTCAGCAGGTTGTTCAGGATCGCGCTGTTGGCATTAAAAATCTCGTCGAGAAACACGAACTCGGCACGCGGCAGCATGCCCTCGGTGATGGTCGCGACCACACCTTCCCGCAAACGGGCTATATCAACCGGGCCGAAGATTTCGTTGGGCTCACTGAAACGTGTCAGCATGTACTCGAAATACGGCGCATCCACCGCCTGGCTGAAGTGTCGGATCAGTGCTGACTTCGCTGTGCCGGGCGGGCCGTACAAAAACAGGTGCTCGCCTGCGACGACAGCCAGCACGATCAGTTCAACAACTTCGTCGCGCCCGACAAAACGCTGCTTGAGTTTGGCGACAACTTCGTCGCGGAGTTGTTGTGCGATCTCGATGCTCATGCGCTTGCTCGTTCTCGTGTTCGTTCCTGTCCTCTTCTTTGTGTCTGCACTAACTCAAGATACTCGCGTGCGCGGCCTTCGGGCATCCAGCCGGGTTTGGGACTGACTGCCAGGCGCTCGGCGTACAGCAGCATCAGCCCCTCGTGGTCTCCGAATTCCAGCGCATGGGGCGGCTCGTCGATGTTGCACAACACGCCGCTTAACGGGCGTCTTCGCAACACGCCTTCGAGAGATTTCACCAGCACGTCTTCCGGGTTCAGGGCTTTGGCACGGCGGTGTACACGCTCAGTGAAACGCAAACACAGGTCGGCCGAGTAATGCTGCGCCGGAGTGTTGGCCGTGCCTTCCCACTGGATTCGCCGAAGCACGTCGTCATCTTCTTCTTCGCGGCTAAGCAGGAACCAGCAGGCGTCATGCAGCAGCACCGCCGCGCGATATGCCACGTCGGCGTTCAGCGCGGGGGGCTTGCCGGGCAGATCAAGTGTGTAGCGCTGATACTCGTGTTCAAGCACGCGGACGACTTCCGGGTAAGGCTGGTCCACACGTTCGAACAGCGGCTTCTTACGGAAGACCACTTCGCCGCGGGTGAACAGGATGCCGAGAAATCGCGCCAATGACATGGCGGCATTGTAGACAGGGCGCGCAAAGAGCGCGACGCTATAGCCCGCCCTGCAAAGGGCGGGGATGCTCGCCCCAAAGGCAACAGTTCACCCTATGCATCTCCGACATTCGCGCCCCACATAGCCCGACAGGATTGTCGGGCCCACCCGCACTCTTATACTGCCACACGGCGTGTGGGAGAGATTTGACTGCGCTGACTTCGGTCAACGCGCGAAGGGGCTACCCCTTCGAAACGCAGTGGTTTCTCATGCATCGCACGACCTGACCGGTTCATTGCATGAACCGGTCAGGTCGTGGCCGGGAGCTGGAAGTCTCTCCCACGCGCCTCTTTCCGCTAGTTTGCGTACCGCACGGAAAGGGTCAGGGACAATTTCGTTCCGAAATTGAGCCAGACCCCAGGGGCAACGATGGGACTCTTCGACTGGCTCTTCGGTAAGAAGAAGAAAGATCCCTACGGCGGCAGTTTCCGCCAGGACTACGACAGCGGCCGATCCTACAACGACCAGCCGGTTGAGCGTTACCAGAGCAAGGCCACCCGAAGGCCGCCGGCGGTGGAGTCACCCAGACAGAAGCACCGCACCGGGAAGCTCAGCTTCCGTCGCTTGCGCAGCAACCAGGCACTGGACCCTCTGCCTGACCAAACACTCGACGGCCGGAACCCCAACACCGGGCAGTTGACCGGCAGCCCATTGTCCCACCTCGGGGGCACACGCCAGGCACCGGATCCACATACTGACGCACAAAGACTGCGTAACCACGGGTTGCCGGTGGTCGAACACCTCGATGATCTGGCCGAGCTGCTTGGGACTGCGCGTGACGAACTGGTGTACCTGTCGGCTCGACCCACTGTTGAGGAACCGACTCACTACACGCTGAAAGAGCTGCCGAAAAAATCCGGCGGGACACGGTTGCTGATGGTGCCCATGCCGCGCCTCAAATCACTGCAGCGCACGTTGAACGCCAAGTTGATTTCGCTACTGCCCGTTCACGACTGCGTCCACGGCTTTCGGACGGGGCGGGACGTTCTGAGCAGCGCCAGCGCACACGTCAGCAAGGACGTGCTCGTCAGCATGGACATCGAGGACTTCTTTCCGAGTTTCACGTTCCGGCGTGTGGCGGGATACTTCCGGTCGTTGGGTTACGGGCGCGGGACCTGCGTCGCGCTGGCGAACCTGACGACGTTTCGTCTGGCGGATGCGAGCGTGAAACGATCGAACCGAAACGCCTGGAAACTAGCCAGCGTCCACCATCATCCCGATGCCATGCGCCGCTGGCACCCGGAACTACCGCAGGGTGCGCCAACCAGCCCGGGGATTGCCAACGCCATTGCCCGGCGCATGGACAAGCGTCTGCACGCTTTAGCGCTCAAGTTCGGGGCGGACTATACGCGCTACGCAGACGACCTGACGTTCAGCGGCGGCGAAGAATTGGCGAAGGGCGTTGGACGACTGCTGATGCTGGCTCGCAAGATCGTCAAAACTGAGGGTCTTGCGCTGAACGAGAATAAGACCCGCATCATGCGCAAAGGGCGCCAGCAACGGGTTACCGGCGTTGTCGTGAACCAGCAGACCAACGTCTCACGCCGTGATTTCGATAAGCTGAAGGCGATTCTGCACAACTGCATCAAGCACGGGCCGGGCGGGCAGAACCGCGAAAGCGTGCCCGACTTCAAAGAGCATCTGCGCGGTCGCATCGCGCACATCAGCCACATCGGCCCCGAGCGCGGGCGCAAGTTGAAAGCCATGTTCGAACAGATTCGGTGGTAGTACAGAGGGTGGGGTTCTGCGTGCAGCAATTCAGAGACGTCGTGGAAACCCATCGTTTACACGATGGGCTCTGTACTTAAGCCGCGATGCGGCCTTGGGCTTCCAGTTTCTTGCGCTTGCGGCGCAGGAAGATGAAGGCGATTGCGCCCATGGCGAGGAACGGTGAGCCTGCGAGCCCGGCCTTTAGCAGGAAGGCGCTTACTTCGGTTAGCCCTTCGATGCCGTCATTCCATGCTTTCGTGAACTGGCCCTGCGGCACAATGACGGTCGGTGCACTGCTGCTGACGGTGATGTCGAGGCGGCTGAGGCTGACGCGGTTTTCGAGTGATTGGAGAGCGCGTCTGTAGCGCTCGATTTCGAGGCGGGTCTGTCGGCGTTCGTGCTCTAGATTCTGCAACGAGGACAGGTCGTTGGGCGTTTCGATCAGTTTGTCCAGACGGGACAGGTAGTCTTCGGCTTCGGCCAGACGGGATTTCAGATCAACCTGATTACTGGCTACGTCTTCAGTGGATTCGGTTTCGTTCAGGACTTCGCCGAAACCCGCCACTTTGGCTTTGAAGTCGCGGTACTTGTCGGCCGGGACGGCGATCGACACCTGCACTGTCATCGAATCGCCCGAGCCTTGACGTGTCAAGCTGGTAACCATGCCGCCGGAAGATGTAACCAGTTCGGTAACACGGCGCTGGACATCGGCCGGGTCGTCGCCTCGCAGCTGCAGTGACCCCTGCCGTACGATGGAGCCGTAAAGACCTGGATCGACGGGGGGCCCGCCAACAAGCTGTACATTCTCCTTCAGCAGTTCGGGGTTGGCGGCTTGTTCTTCTTGCAGTTGCACGGGGTATTGTTTGGATTTCAGCTGTGGTGAGGCGTCTATCTCGCCTTTGGCAGCGGCATATTGGTAGCGACTTTCCGTGGTCACGATCACGCCGGTTAGAAAGGCCAATGCCACACTCGCAGCGGTGACCAGCCCGATGCCCCAGCGCCCGGTGATCCAATAGATGATGCGGTTGTCGGTGGGTGTTTGCGGCGTGTTGTCGGCCGCTTTGAGTATGTCGTCAAAGGTAAGTCGCATTTTCGGTGGGTGGATGGCCATGGCTCCCAATCGAGAGCGCATGGCCACCAGTTCACCGACGATTTCTCTGTCTTCGCTGACGTCGCCAGTTTCGGGGTCAGCAGGCTCTGGCAGAACCCGGGTTAAACCCGATACATGGTCCAGAACGGCTTGCTCGTCTTGCGACAGTGCTTTGGCAAACCAATCGTTGTCCATTGCCTTACTCCTTCCGACCGGCATCGCCGGCCAGTGCTGAACCCTTCAGGATGTCGTGCAGTGCACGACGACCACGCAGCAAGTCCGTCTTGAGCTTGTTCAGGTGCACGCCAAGCAGGTCGGCCGCATCCGTGTAGCTCATGCCGTCGCGGTCCACGGCCAGCACCGCAGCGCGGTGGTCCGGCTTCAGGCGGGACAGGCCCTGGGCCAGCTCGCTGCTCAGGGTGGTGTCGGACACATCCGGGTTCGGCTGGTCCTCAACCTCCCAGTCACCGAGCGGCTTCTGACGGTTCGTGCGGCGCAGGGTGTCGATGGCGAAGTTAACCGCCACGCGCTTCAGCCATGCACCGACGTTGCTGTCATCCTTCGGTGGACGTGTCAGCAGGCGCACGAAGGCCTCCTGCGTCGCGTCCTCAGCCGCGGCGCTGTCCAGCGTGAGACGATATACGGCCGCATGGACCGCCTTCGCGTGCTCAGCGAACAGAAGCTCTACATCGTAGCGCTGCATGGCAGCATCCCCCTTCAGCCCTATTAACTCCGAGGACTCCTTCAAAGTTTCAGGCAAATCGCCCTAATTTTGAGGTGGTTCCAAACCACCCCTGAACGTCGTAAAAGTGGCGCGGGAGCGCAGGCTTCCAGCCTGTGGCACACCTGCGCCCGCTGTTTTACTCTTGCCGCGTCAAGAGCAACCGGCGTGCCAACTCTTGACGTGCCAAGAGACGCGGAATCAATTACGAAGTACCCGCTACCCGGAAAGCCCCGGTTCTTGCGGCCAGAGAGGAACTTGTTGTGCGAACACTAACCTGCTCACTGATTGCTTTGCTTGCGCTTGCCTGTGTCAATCTGGCACAGGATGTTCCACCACCTGCCAAAAAACTTGACGCTGGCGACCTGCTGGCCCGCTATCTCAAGGCCGACAGCAAGCCCAAGACCGAGTTACGCAAACAGTTACTTGAGCTCAGCGCTCATGACCTGAGCGAGGCTATTCGCGCCTGGCAGCCAGCCGCTTTGGAAAAAACCGGCGTCACGGAATGGGAAACCGTCTGCCCCGATGGCAACAAGCGCCCCTACTGGGTGTACGTGCCGGAAGCCTACGACAGCACAAAGCGCTATCCGTTGTTGGTTTGCCTTCATGGCGCGGTCTCCGGCCAGCCTATGCACGGCGACGAAGGCAACCCCTCGGCCGGTGAGTACAGCATCCAGTATTGGCTGCCGAATCTGACAGCCGAACAGAAGAAGGAAGTGGTGATTCTGGGCTGCAGCGCCGGCGTGCCGGAAACCGGCATGGAGTCAGCCTGGTGGGCGCTGAAGGGACAGCACAACGTGCTGCACATGATCACTGAGACCAAGCGTCGCGTCAGCATCGACGACTCTCGGGTCATCGTGAACGGGCATAGCGACGGCGGCAGTGGCAGTTTCGGCTTCGCATTCCGGATGCCGGACACCTTCGCGGGCTTCTACGCCATGAACGGCAACCCACTGGTGCCGACAGTCGATGGCTCACCGGTCTGGCTCGAGAACCTGAAGGGCTCGAACGTCTACTGCTTTAACGGCGGTCGCGACGGGCTTTACCCGGCCAAGCGCGTAACCCCGATCTATGACCAGGGCAACAAACTGGGCGCGGACATCAAGTATACGACCTACCCAAAGCTGACGCATTCGGTGGGCGAAGTACTTGAAGAAGAAGTCAGCGCGTTCATGACCGGGCCGCT
>JAGQRE010000003.1:0-31685 GCA_020425695.1 Planctomycetota bacterium | reverse complement strand
GCCGGGGCAGATAAAGCTTCAGGTCCGGAATACCAAACGGGTAACGATCCGGGTCGCGCCTTCGATGCTGGACGCCGACGGCAACCTGCGCGTCAGCCTTAGCGTGCCGAAGGGCGAGCTTGGCATCGGGCTGACAAAGCAGTTCAGCGTGAACAAGGCGATGCTGCTTGAACAATTCGAAGGCACCGCCGACCGCAGCCTGCCGTGGATTGCCGAGTTCGAGATCGAGGTTGGCAAGCTGCTGGGTGACAAAGTGAAGCCCGCAAAACCCGACCAGCAGGAAGACGAGTTCTAGTCACTGGCACGCTGCAACGGTCTGAACTGATATACTGAAGCTATGGCTCGAATCGCTGCCATCCTGCTGCTGTTGCTCGGCGCTTCTGCGTTCGGTTCTGTGCTGTCCGCCCATCCGTTTGATGATCGCTGCGACATGGTCGCTGAAGTCATCCTGATGAAGAACTCCGACGGGCAGGAGTTCATGCGCCTGCAAGTCCAGTATCGCTACGAGACACCGTACGCCAGCTACAACGAAGCCTACCTG
Source organism: Planctomycetota bacterium (assembly GCA_020425695.1). GTDB lineage: Bacteria > Planctomycetota > UBA8742 > UBA2392 > UBA2392 > JACKID01. The sequence goes on along the minus strand of JAGQRE010000003.1, from coordinate 31,144 downwards.
CTGCTTGATGACAATCGCGACGGCAAGGTCGACCGTGAAGAGCTGACCAAACGCTTTGAAACACTGACAAAGGACCTGCAGGCCTCAGCCGTGTTGAAGGTGCGCGGCGAAGAGGCGAGCCTGATGCCGCTGTACGGCAAATACGCCTTCGCAAATCTGGACGACCCGGACGCCAGCGTCGACGGCCCCAACGGCATGCCAGTCGAAAACCTGCGCATCGGCTACTTCTTCTACTTTGATGTTCAGTTCTCGACGTCGTGGGGCCCCGGCACCCACCCCGTCGAGTTCTACATGCCCGACCGGCGCATCGGCATCAGCGACCCCTCCGAGCAACTGCGCGCATGGGACGACCGCAAGCGTGAACGCCGGGCTATCCCGTCGGTCCGCTACGACCGAACGCCCGACCGATTTGACCGCCTGAACTTTACCTGGGTGATTGATGAAGACTCTTCAACGACGGCCACGGCGATCACACCCAAAGACCCGCCTGACCCGGACGAAACCCAGCCCGAAACAGCCGGCGACCCCCAAGGCAAGCAGCAGTTGCTTGACACTGACAAAGAACGCCGCAATGAGGCCTGGTTCGACCGCTGGGTGCGCGAAGCTCACTCCGCGCTCAAAGACCCGAATGCCGGGCTGGACATCTGGCTGACGTTCATGGGCCTCATGCTGATCCTGGGCGGCTATCACGCCGTGCAGCCCGGGCACGGCAAAACTCTGGTCGCGAGCTACCTGATTGGAACGCAAGGCACGAAGTCAGACGCGTTGTTTCTGGGCGTCGTTGTCACGGCCGCACACACAAGCGGCGTACTGCTACTGATGGCCGGCGCGTGGATGGCCAGCGAGTTCTGGCCCGGGGTGATGCAGAACCCCGAGAAGGATCTGGCCGAGTGGATTGCGCTGGCTGTGGGGGCGACGATCTTCCTGATGGGCGTTGGGCTGGTGTTGAAGCGCACCGGCGGCGGGCATCATGAACACGACATCTTCGGGCGGCATCTCGACGGCAGTGCGCATTCGCACGACCACGGGCATTCTCACGACCATAGCCATGATCACGGACATGATCATGACCACGCCGGACATAGTCACGAACATCCACCCACTGCGGTCAGCCAGCAGGAAAAGACGCCGGAAGACTCAGACGTCCACTCGCACGAACATACCCATGACGGGCACACCCATAGCCACGACCATCACCATCATGGCGCGCACGGGCATTCCCATGCGCACAGTCACGATGGCGAGCTCGACCCGTCCAAGATGACCCGCTGGGAAATTCTGCGCCTCGGCATTCTGGGCGGCATCGTCCCGTGCCCCAGCGCCTTTGTCATCGGGCTGGTGTTCTTTAGCGCCAAGCTTTACTTCGCCGGCCTGGTCATGGTCATCGTGTTCAGCCTTGGGCTGGCGGCCGTTCTTTCGACCATCGGGCTGCTGATGGTTCACAGCAAAGAGTACCTGTCACGCAAACGCAAAGAGACGAAGAGCAAGCTGTATCGCCTGCTGGAGGCCAAGCTGCCCGTGTTCGGTGCGCTTGTGATCACGCTGATCGGCACGATCATGGTGATGCTGGCGATGATCCGCCTTCAGTTGATCGACGTCGCGAAGTTCACGGTCTAGAGCGCCTACTTCTCCAGCATCAGTGTCACCGGCCCGTCGTTGACCAGTTCCACATCCATGTGCGCCCCGAACACTCCGCGCTGGACTGTCTTCCCGATCGCCTCGCCCAGTTTCTCGCAGAACTTGTCGTACAATGGCTCGGCCACTTCCGGGCGGGCGGCCTCAATGTAGCTGGGGCGGTTTCCCTTCTTTGCGTCGCCGTACAGGGTGAACTGACTGATGGCCAGGACACCGCCATCGACGTCGGTCAATGACAGGTTCATCTTGCCGTCACCGTCACTGAAGACCCGAAGGTTTGCCAGCTTATGGACCATCCAGTCCAATACAGCTTCGTCGTCGCCGTGGGTGAGCCCGACGAGCAACAGCAACCCCGGGCCGATTTTGCCGGTTACGCTGCCGTCCACAGTCACCGCGGCGCGGGACGCTCTCTGTACCAGAACTCGCATGTCGGCAGGTTAGCGTTGGTAGCTGACGCTTTATAGGCGCCGCGAAGACGCTACTTCACGATGCGTTTGACCGGTCGCCCGGGGTCGCGATTCTCTTTGGTGAAGCGGTCGATAATGATCTCGTCGCGACGCCCGTCCCACGACCCACGCGACAGCTTCTTCTCTTTGTCCTTACCGTTCTCTTTTTCCGTGCAGACCACCGTGACACTCGGGAAGGTCTTCGAATAGCGCCCGCGCAACTGGTAGTACCAGCCGTATATCAACGTCGCCTTCTGGTGGTCGTACATCTCAAGCCAGCGGGTCTCGTCGACAACCATTTTCAGCTCTACGCGCGTGATGGAGCGTTGCAGTTGGTCTGGTTCGCCTCCGGCGAGGTACGTGTTCCAGACGCTGCGCTCAGCGCCGAGTTCCAGGTAGCGACCCAGCAGCAACTTCGGGTTTGACTCGGCCGTCCAGTCCGCCAGTTCCTGGCCGAACTCTACGGACTCGAAGCTGTTGCCCTTTTCTTCGTCCCACTCTTTGCGCTGCGCAATGCGATCTTTGCGCTCGGCACTCTCCGCTGTTTCGCGTTCCTTCAGCTGCTCGGCACCTGACTTCACGCGGTCGCAGCGCTTCAGAAAATCGGCCACTGTGGCCTGCAGCCCTTTGTCCATCGGGTACAGGTCGCCGGCCTCGCGGGCAGTCTTCTTGGCGTCACGATAGTTGCGGGCGTGCAGGTACTGCTCCGCCAGATAAAGCATCAGGTCCGAGCTTCGGTCCTGGTTGACCAGCAGCAGGTAGTGCTCAAGGGTTTTGACGGCCTCTTCGTACTTGTAGATGCCGACCAGCGCCTTCGCGAGCCCGAGACGGCAGCGTGCGTCCTTGGGTTCATCGCGCACCAGCTCACGGAAGTCGGCCTCGGCGGCCCGGAAATTCTCCAGCACGAGCAGGTCTTCTGCGGCCTTGATGCGCTCATCAAATGTTGTGGCGTCCTCAATGCGGTCGATGCGTGACTTGTCGATCGACATGACGGCCTTGCCGCCGCCCTCCACTTCGACTTCGATACGGACCTTCTCGGCGCTGTCTTCCAGCACCTTGCCGACAATCTTGCTTCCGCTTTTGAGGTACACGGTCTCGGCCTGTGTGACCCCAAATGTGCTCAGCAACAGGGCGGTCGCTGCGAATGCTATGAGGGTCTTGCGCATGCCTGTATTCTAGGGCGTGCTTGGCCGTTCGCAACGTTGCACGATTAGGCTGACACGCCAATATGCACAACCCCGGCCCGTCTCGCTGGAATGCACAAACCCGCTTTTCAGCTTATGGGGCGTTGTGCTTTGGGGCTTGGACTGGCTAAATTCGCGCCGGAGACGCCATGACGACCACTGATTTCAACGACGCTTTCCTCGACAGCACCTACCTCAAACTTGATGAAGGTGCGCTCGCGTTCATCTTTTCAAAAGAACGTGTCGAGGCCGCACAGCAACTCAGCGTTGAAGAAGCCAACGCCCTGTTGCAAAAGCACCACGCGGAACTGATCCGGCTGTATGGTGAGACCACCAAGCGCATCTTGATCGACGCATTTTACCACGAACTGTTTGAAGAGCTGTCTGACCGCGACGACGAAGTCGCCCACGTGTTCATTAACCTCGCGTTGGGACGCATCGAAGACGCCGAAGTCGAAGGCGCACGCGTTGCCGAAGTAAAGAAGTACCAGGCCAGGATGAAGAAAAAGTAGCTAAGCCAGCGGAGCACGAACGTGTCACTTGAATTCACAGTCGTAAACACCAAGCGCGTCGAGCTCGTACCGGGCAACGAGGTGCTGAACATTGACATCAAACTCAGCTACGCCGAGTTCCTTAGCGTGACCAAGGAACTTCAGAAGCCCTATCGTGCACGGTTTGAGCTGCCGGATGGCGAGACCTTTGAGCACAACGTCGGCTTCGGCAAGGGCGTCGCTATGACGGCGAACGCCCGCATCACCATGCGGAACTTCGACGGCGACGTGCCCGAGGGCTCCATTGTTACTTTGCTGACTTAGTGGCTCATGCCACTGAAATCGTCGAGCGAGGGGGTCTGACCCCTTTGTGCGTCCATCCTTCGCGTCTTGGGTCGGGCTAAGTAGATCTTCAGGTGCCAAACTCCTGCGCCCACATGGCGTAGACCATGTCCCACGCCTCTGTTGCCGCACCGATCTTGTACGACTGACGCTTGTCGCAGGCGAAGCCGTGCCCCGCGCCAACGAACGTTCTCACCTCATAGCGCTTGCCGGCATCGGCCAACGCCGTACGGACTTCCTCTACTTGCTCAGTTGGAATGCTCTGGTCTTCGTCGCCGTACAGCATGAGAACCCGGCCCTTGATGTCCGGCGCCAGCTTCACGCTTGGCTCGCCGCCGCCGGGACGCATCGTGGTAATGCCGCCGCCGTAGAAGCAGGCCGTTGCCTTGATCTCTTCCAGAGTCGCGGCAAGAAACGCGAGGTGCCCGCCGAAGCAGAACCCGACGGCGCCGATCGCGTCGCTTCGCACGTCGTCTCGGTCTTTGAGTGTCTGGATGCACTTGCGCGTGTCACGCATGAGTCCGTCAAATGTCGTCGCGTCTTTATGCTTGCGACCTTCGGCTACGCCGTCGGCATCGTAGGCGAGTTCGAGCCTTTGCACGGTCCGGTGGTAGATATCCGGCGCCACAACAACATAGCCGCGCTCAGCAATGCGGCGGCAGACTTCACGAATGTGCTCGTTGACGCCGAAGATTTCCTGAAACACAACAATGCCCGGGTAGGGGCCACCAGCTTCGGGGTACGCGAAGTACGCGTCCATGTGCTCATGCGGACCGTCGTCTCGCGGCACCTGCAGCGTGCTCCAGTGGAAGTTGACGCCCATGGGAACCTCTTTTCGCTGAGTGCTTCGGAGTCGAATAGCGTGAGGGGGTCAGACCCTGTTTTCGTTAGTCGCTTTCGAGTATCCGTCTTGGCACGCGCTTCGAAAACAGGGTCTGACCCCTTCCTGCCTATACGCTGAATCGGAAGTGCAGAACGTCGCCGTCGGCCACCACGTACTCTTTACCCTCGGTGCGCATCTTGCCGTTTTCCTTCGCACCCTTTTCGCCGTTGAACTGGTCGAAGTCCTCGTAGGCGATGGTCTCGGCCCGGATAAACCCGCGCTCAAAGTCCGTGTGAATCTTGCCCGCTGCCTTCGGCGCCGTATCTCCCTCGCGGATGGTCCAGGCGCGCACTTCTTTCTCGCCGGCCGTGAAGTAGGTCCGCAGCCCCAGCAGCTTGTAGCCGGCCTGAATCAGCAGATCGAGCCCGCTGCGCTCCAGCCCGAGCGTTTCGAGAAAATCCTTTCGCTCTTCAATGGGCAGGTTCGCTATTTCGGATTCAATCTTTCCGCTGATGACAATGCACGCCGCGTTCTCTTCCGAAGCGACGCGCTTCACGATGTCGCTGAGTGCGTTGCCGTCGGGCAAGTCCGTCTCGGCCACGTTGGCGACATACAGGATCGGCTTCAGCGTCAGCAGTTGCAACTCACGCACGAACTTCTGCTGGTTGTCGTCAAACTCCACTGTGCGGGCCCACTTGCCTTCGTCGAGGTGCGCACGAAGCTTGTTCAGGATCTCCAGTTGCGTCTTCGAGTCCTTGTCGCCGCTGCGGGCCAGTTTCTCTGTCTTCTGGATGCGCTTCTCGACGGTATCGAGGTCCTTGAGTGCCAACTCAAGCTCAATCACGCGGATGTCGCGCTCGGGGTCGACGCCGCCGCTTACGTGGATGATGTTGTCGTCTTCAAAGCAACGTACTACGTGCGCTATGGCATCACAGTCGCGGATGTGGCGCAGGAAGTCGTTACCCTTGCCTTCGCCCTTGCTGGCGCCTTCCACCAGCCCGGCGATGTCGACGAACTGCATGGTCGCCGGCACGGTGCGTTGCGGGCTGACGATTTCAACCAGGCGGTCCATGCGCGGGTCCGGCACGGGCACCATGCCTGTGTTCGGCTCAATCGTGCAGAACGGGTAGTTCTCGGCCGCGGCCTGCTCTGAGGCCGTGATGGCCTTAAACAGCGTGCTCTTGCCGACGTTAGGCAACCCGACTATCCCGCATTTGAAACCCATGACACTCTCCCGAAACCGGCGGGCAGTATAGGGCGGGACGTTCTTCGCGCTACCACTCAGCGCTGAAGCGTACGGCGAGATTGCTTGGGCTGCGCCCACGGGGTTACTAGACTGAGAGTCCCTGTCTCCCCTGCCGGGCAATGCCAATGCGCGCGACTACTCGCTGCCTGCTGATTCTGATCGGGTTCACTGTCTCGGTCTCGTGTGTCGTCGCGAAGGATGTCGACAGCAAGCGCGCCAAGCGTTCGCTTGATTCCGTATTCTCAAAGTCTCCCGGCAAGGCTCGCGACAAGGAGATCGCCAAACTTGAGGGCGACACGCTTGATGAAGTCGCGGGTATTGAGGCACGTGCCCACGCGCTGACCTTGCAGACCACCCCGCCGAAGAAGCTGCCTAAACTCGAAGAAGCCTTCGAGGGCGCGCTCAACTACGAGTACGAGGTCCGCTCGAAGCGCGCCAACTACAAGACGTTTGCCTTGCTTGACCTGCCGCCCGGTTACACGAAGGACAAACCGGCGCCCCTGCTCATCGGGCTGCACAGCGCCCTGGGCACCGCATGGCGCGAGCTTGTGGCACTTCGGGCAAGCGGCAGCGCCCTTGCGGACCATCCGATGCGCGACTGCATCGTGGCCTGCCCCAACGCCATCAATCGCGGCAGCACCAGTGAGGACCCCCGCGAGAACCCGCCCGGGATTCACGAGTACTTCGGCTGGGGACCCAAACGCGAAGGCATCGACAGCGTCTTCAACCTGCTGGATAAACTGATCGCCGAGTACAACATTGACCGCGAGCGTATTTACCTGGAAGGCGGGCCCGGCATGGGCAGCGAGGCTGTTTTCCACCTGACCATGCTGCGCCCGTCACAGTTCGCGGCGATCTGCGTACGCGATTCACTGCCACCGCTGTACTACACAGAGCTTGAGCCCAAGGCCGATCTTGAAGAGTTGCGCAAGGCCGGCACGCTCGGCGAGCAGAAGGTCGTTTTTCCATGGGTCGAGTGTTACCGCAACACGCCGATCTTCTGGGTGCAGGGGGACGACGACCGCAAATACCCGACAGCGCACGCACGGCAGGCACGCGACGCGATGAAGGCCGCCGGCGCAACCGTTGAGTACACCGAGTACGAAGGCGGCCACGCCAGCGGCCCAACCGGACTCGTCACTAAAGCGCTGCGTGGTTGCCTGGGTTGCAAGCGGACCACGTTGCCGGTTGCTGTTAGTGCTCGCAGCGTACGCGACGACAGCGCCAGCCTCGGCAACAACCGGAACTACTGGGTTGAGATCACGTCACAGAGTTTCGAAGACAAGAAGGGCGAGTGGGCCTACGAGATTCTCGCCGGCGGCACGGTAACGGTGACGGCAAACAAGGCTGAGAACACGCTTACTATCGTCAGTGACGGAGTACGCGAAATCCGCGTTTACCTGACTGACGAACTGTTGTACCTCGACAAAGAGATCAAGCTGATCGTGAACGGAAAAGAACGATCACTGGCAGTAACTCGCGATCTTCAAGTACTGGCCGAGACGGCGAACGTTTTTGCAGGTACCGGTGAGGCATTCACGGCTGTCTTGAGTATCACGACGTGACAACTTAGTCCTGCCACCAGTACTCACTGTCATCCCCGCGCTCGCGGCGCACCTGTTCCGGGAAGAGCTCCCATAGCTTCTCCTGTGTCTTCCACCACTGTGCCTGGTAAGACGTATTGCGGGGCGGGCGCACTACCTGGCTTATGCCGGGGTGCTGCTCGTGGACCTCGATCTGAACATCCTCGCCAAGGCAATCCGTATCGCAGGCTAGGTACCTGAGACGCGGCAGGCCCGTCAGCTTCCGAAACAGGTCATCGCTCATGTTGACGCTGCCTCTCAGGCTGAGCGTCTCGAGATTTTCCAACTCGGTCAACCGCGGAAGTAAATCCGGCGGGATGTCACTCGAATAGACGATTAGATCCTCTAGCCAGTTCATTTTCAGCAGTTCCGTCCAGCCCTCCTCTGACAGACCTTCCACTCGATACAGGCGCAGCGACGACAGCCCTTTCATCCTGGCTATCAGAGCCATGGACTTGTCGTCGAAACCTTCGTTACCGCCGACTGACATTTCCTTGAGCACCGGCAGCTCGGCCAAACTCGCCACGCTTTGTGCTTCTATGCCGCTGCAATTGGCGAGGTTTAGGTTCTGCAGCTTCGGACAGCGAAGCTGCTTCAGTGCCGTCGACGTAACTCCATCCACATCGGAAAGATCCAACTGTTGAATGCTTGGATGGTCCTTTAGCTCAAGCAGCCCCGTATCGCTGATGCCTTTGCAGTAGGTCAGATACAGCCGCTGCAGATTGGGGCATGAAGCCAGGTTTTTCAGCATCTCCGGGCTCAGCCTGTGGTTGTAAAAAGCAACCTCCCGAAGACCCGCGTGCCGCTGCAAGGGCTCGGTGATGTCTTCAAGCAGCTTCGCCCCCCGTAAGTCCAGCACGGACAGTCCCGGCAACTTGGCCAACTCCTGAACTGTTTCAGGGACCATAGCGCCGCTACACCCAAGCTCCACTTGGGCCAAGTGTTCGTTGGTTCGGAGTTCCGCTAGCGCGCGTGCTGTTTGAGGTGCTGTGGTCTCCGCCAAACACCCAGACAGGTATTCCAGCTGGCTGAATTCAGCCAAGTACCTCACCGCCTGTGGGGTCAGGTACAAGCCGATAGTCCGAGCGGAGAAGCGCTTCAGTCTCGTGTTTCTTGTCAGGAACTGTAGGCCCAACCCGAAGGTCTTCGTACCTAGGCTAAAACTCACTGATTCCAGATTCGCCCACTCTCGGAGATTCCAGAGTTCTACGTTTGGGTGGTTCAGGCTGCTGACCTCTAGATGGGTAACAGTCTTCAGGCTCGAAAGATGAAAGAGTGAATTTCCATCCGTTCGGATATTCGTTAGCTCATCGAACCGCTCAAACGAGTACTCGTCGGTCGATTCTTCGGCGTAGAACTCTATGGCACGGGTATCGGGTGGCAGTGCTGCCAGTTCTGTGGAACTGCGTACTAAGGGCATCTCCGCGATTTGCGCGCTGCTGATTTGCGCCGAACACATCAGCGCCATCAAAAAGAGTAGCCGGTACATGCTCGTTTTAACGAGACGTGCCGGTGATTCGTTCACCGGCACGTTGCTCTATTTCGCGTTCGGACCAGTAGTAGGACCACCCTAGATGTCGATGGGCATTACCAGATAATAGAACTTGTCTTTGTCGCCGGCGTGCATGACTGCGCCAGTGTCTTTGTCTTTGAACTCGAACGTCACTTTGTCGGTGTCGAAACCATCGAGCCCCTGCAGGATGTACTGCGGGTCAAAGCCGATCGCGACGTCGTCGCCGGCATACTCGATCTCTACTTTGACTTCGGCCTGGCCCTGTGACGGGCTTCTTGAGCGCAGGGTCAGCTCACCTTTCGATATCTCCAGGCGCACTGCCTGGCTTTCGACACTGGTCAGGTGGCGGGCTTTGTTCAGGGCCAACCGGAACTCTTCGAGGTTCACGACCAATTGCTTGTCTAGCTCGGTCGGAATCACGGCGCGGTAATCGGGGAACTGCCCTTCCACCAGTAACGCTCCGACTTCCGTGCCATCAATCTGCGCGACGATGCGGTTTTCGGACAACTTGAAACTGACTTCGTCCTCGCCGCCGCCGATGACCTTACTGATCAGGTTGTAGCCCTTCGCCGGCATGATGACCTGAAAGTCCAGCTCTTTGCTTTTCGCGCCGACCTTCGTGTAGCCCAGGCGACGCCCGTCCGTGCCGCAGAATTCGACCGCATTCTTGCGTGGCTCGACCAGCACGCCGTTGAGTGCGTAACGCCCTTTCTCCTGGGCGATGCTGCGCCCGACACGACGGATCGCGTTCACGAAGTCGCTGCCCTTGATCTTGATCTCGGTCTTGCCGTCGACCTCCGGCAGCTTCGGAAACTCTTCCGGGTCGGCGCTCGTCAGCTCAAAGCGGTCGCGACCGGCCTTCAGTTCAACCGTGCTTCCCTCGGACTTGAACTCGATGGTGTCGCTGCGAATGTCCTTCAGCAGCCCACCCACGAGCGAAGCCTGCACCAGGCACTTGCCCGGCTTCTTCGTGTCGACTTCGGTCAGTGTTCGTTTCAGGCTAAGGTCCAGATCCGTTGCGCGAACTTCGAGCCCGCCCTTGTCGGCGATCAGAAGCACGTTCTGGGTGATGGGATTGGTTGAACGCTGGTTTACGATGCTGCTTACCAGGCTCATGGCTTCGGCCAATTGGTCTCGTGCGCAGATTACGTGCATGGCTACCTCACTTCGTTTCGATGGGGCCGTTCTAGCCAGCAGAGTTGAGCTTGCAACTGTGCATAAGCTGGCAGTTGCGATTCGGTACGCAATGCTGGGCCCTGATAGATGTTTAACTATTAGGTTTAAACCCCAGTACTTCTTTAAGCGGGCTGTCCGAAAGTCAGAAGTCAGGTTGAGAGTCACCGTTAACCCCGCCAGTAGAGGGGCTCACGGCGTGGAGTCAGCGCTGGACAAAACGTGAACCGCGAGGCAGCGGCTGACAGCGGGATAGATTGTGGACGAAGGCTTTGTGGGCTCGTGTCAGGATAATACTGGGGAATCAGCACGCTTTGCGCAGGTAATACCGGTGGGACTGACATGTGGGCAGCTTGCCCGCGGGTTGGTGAGCCAGTGGGGGAAGCACGTTCGAAGTGCGGTGCCAAAAGGATCTACCCCGCACGCGAGTACGGTGGTTGCTGTAAGCGACAACGAAGTCCTGGGCACAGAGGAACTTCGCCGCCGCCGCCCCCTGGACGTTCGGCTGGGGCGGGAAAGCGTTCGGGCTGCGTGTACGCAAAAAGACCCCGGAACAGTCTCCGGGGTCTCTTTGCTTCTGGTGTTGAAGTTTAGTTCATCGGGCGGCGCAGTTGCAGCTCGAAGCGTTCAATCTCGTTGCGCAGGTCCGGGTCTTTCAGGCGTAACCCTTTGATCTTGTTGATCGCGTGCAGCACCGTGCTGTGGTCACGCCCGCCGAAGAAGCTGCCGATCTCGGTCAACGTGAGTTGCGTAAGTTCCTTGGTCAGGAACATTGCCACGTGGCGCGGGAAAGCGAGATTCTTGGTGCGGCGCTGGCTGAGCAGATCGTTCATGCGAACGTTGTAGTGCTCGCACACGACATCGATGATGTCATCCGTGGCGATGCGCGCCGGGGTAGGCTTGCTCTTTACCAGATGGCGAAGAGCCTCATGGGCAAGTTGCAGCGTAATCGGCTTGTTGCTCATGCTGGATAGCGCAGCAATCTGAACGACCGCGCCTTCCAGCTCACGTACGTTTGTGACGATGTTGTCAGCCAGGAAGTGGACCACTTCATCCGGCACGTCGATGCCACGAAGCTCCGCCTTCTTGCGCACGATAGCCATACGGGTTTCGGTGCATGGTGGCTCAACCTTGACGGCCAAACCCCAGTGGAAGCGGCTGATCAGTCGGTCTTCAAGCTTCGGAATGTCGCGCGGCAGCGAGTCGCTGGTCAGCACAATCTGCTTGCCGAGCTGGTAAAGGTGGTTGAACGTATGGAAGAACTCTTCCTGCGTTTGTTCCTTGCCGGCCAGGAAGTGGATGTCGTCGATCAGCAGCGCGTCGGACTCGCGAAGCTCATGGCGCCAAACCTCAATGTTGCCGTTCTTGAGCGCCGACACGAACCGGTTGACGAACTCTTCGCAAGAGATCATGCGGATCTTCGGCATGCGCGGCAGCAGCTTGCTGGCGATCGCGTTCAGCAGGTGCGTCTTGCCCAGACCCACGCCGCCGTGAATGAACAGCGGGTTGTAAGCCTTGCCCGGGCCTTCAGCGACAGCCTGCGCCGCAGCGCACGCGAGCTGGTTGCTGGGGCCAACGACAAAGTGCCCGAAGTCAGCCCCGGCCGGAATCTTCTTGCTGGTAAGGAACTCATCCGTGATCGCAGCACTCGTGCTGGAGATACTCGGCACGTTGGCGCTAACCTTTACCTCATGCTCAGCGGCAGCGGCGCCGCCTGTCGAAACTTCAAGCCGGGGCTGAAACCCGAGCACCTGGTAGCAGGCCTTGGCGACACAGGTACGAAGGCTCTCGGCCTCCGACTTGTTCAGCTTGTCGGCCCGTACAGTGAGCTTGAGTGTGTCGAGCTCGGCGTCGTAGGCGTACGGCTTGGCACCACGAAGAAGTTCATGAACCGGGAGTCCCCTGGAACGGGTCAAAGCAAGCTCTTCAATAGCCGGCCACTGACCCAGGACATCGCCGTTGGTAGATGACATCTGCACCCCATTCTTGGTCTAGGCGTTATAGCAAAAGGCGCTGTGAAGGATTCAGTGACAACAGCACCCCAACACGCAGTGCGCTACTCCTGCGCGTGTGTAAAGGTTCAGTTAGTCGCTGGAACAAACCGGAACGTTGTCCCGGGTACCCCCCTCATTCGCCGCAAAGTTCCCGTGAAGCACTTTGTTAGCTTTCAACGGGGGCGGGTCAACGGGTCCTGCAGAGCCGACAGGCGGGAAAAGCTGTCAGTAACGACGAAAGTTCCAGAGCCTTGGACACTTGGAGTAGTTTCGAAAAATCTCACTGACAGAGCCTTAACCGACCGTGAACGCAAAAACCGGTCCCGGATGTCAGGGGGTTGGAATTTCAGACGCCCGTTGCTTCGACAAATGACGCCTCTGCCCCAGCCACGCAACCGCGATTCCAACAGGCCACGAAAGCGCGCCCCCAACAACCGCAGCGTTGGCCGGCCACTTGTTCCAGAGCAACGGCAGGGCAATCGCCGTTACGACCACCGCAAAGACGCAGGCGAACAGGAACAGCGGCTTGAACGGGACGGACGTGCGCGGCACTTCGTGGGTGGTTTGCTGGTCCAACAGGCGCTCCATCGTTGACATGTCAATATCGGCGTCAGCGTTCGGTGAATCGAAGGTTGGTATACGGTGCGACTTACCGCACCGCGGGCATTCGATCATCAGACCGCTGTAAGCCTTGCTGAATACTTCGGTCCAGCCGCACGCGCACTCGGTTTTGCACTTGATGGTAACGGGTTCATTAGGCTGCGCGCTCAAGGTATCGACTTTGTTTATGTGGCTACTTGTCGTGGCTATTTGTCCGTATGCCCGTCGTCGCATTCAAGAACGTCTCGCGCTTCCTTAACCAGCGCTTCAACGAACGGTGCGAAGCGTGCTTCGTTTTCCTTGTCGGCTTTCATCAAGGCGACGTGCGCGTCCCGGATCAACAGTGTGCGTCGGCGCTTGTCCTGCCAGCCTTCGCGAAGGCGCTCAAGCTTGCATGTAGGGAACGAAATAGGCTCGGACTTTACGTGCAGGATCTTGGTTAGCCCAAGACTGCTCATGGCGCGCATGGTGGGTGGCGTGGCGTTTACGACCGTGACGGCGATGGGGCCAAGGGTTGCGCCCTTGCCGGCATCGTAGGCCATGAAGCCCATCAGCGTGCCCATGAACGTACTGTCGAGCCCGGTGCAAGGCTCCAGGTCGATTATGACGTTGCGCAATCCTTCAGAGAAAGCCTTCTCACAGTACTCGCGCAGCGGGCCGGCATTGTTGAAGTTGCCCAGCCCTGCTACGCGGACGTAAACCGCTTCCCTGGTGCGCGCCGCTTCGAGGTACCCAGCCATACGTCCTGACTGCCGAGGGGCAGTCACCTAAAGCAGTCGGGCTAACTTACCTGCAGCCCGGACTGCACAGGATTCATGGTAGTCAGCGGAACGACGTTATCGCCGTCCTGGACTGCCAGCAGCATTCCCTGGCTCATCACGCCACGCAGCTTTCGCGGGGCCAGATTCGCCACAATGATGATGTCTTTGCCTACCAACTGCTCGGGTTGCCACCACTGCTTGATACCCGCGCAGATCGTGCGTTCTTCGTCACCGACTTCGACAGTCAAAACCAACAGCTTGTCCGCGTCGGGGTGGGCCTCAACGGCCTTCACCTTCGCTGTCTTCAATTCCACCTTCACGAAATCGTCGAAACTGATTTCGTTACTTGCGGTGGGCTCAGTCATTTTCTCGATCCCTAAACTCTCTAAAGGCAGCTAAATTGCTGTCTATACGCCAAACTAGCTTGCGCAGCAGGCCGGTTCAACCGAAACAGGGCCTAACCGTACATCATAACGCCCGATAATCTTTGCACTTGTGACTGTAACGCAAACCTGACTGACAGACCAAACGAACAACCGTTGCTATCCTCCGCGCCGCATGAACGAAGAAGGCATAGAACAGAACGCTTTGACACCGCCCCCGACTTCCCGGACGTTGTGGAGCAACCCCTACGTACAGGGGGCGTTGCTGGCGTTGCTGATGGGCTTTGCCGGGCTGTACTACCAGTTTGCCCCGGGCTTCGTCGTCGATAACGCAGGCAACTCGGAACTGCGCAGCACGTCGGTGGGGCTGGCAGGTGCCGACGGCTACTACCACATCAAGATGGCCTACCTGTATCGCACCGGCGAAGTCGGACAGGCCGGCGCGGACTTCCACTGGACACGCGAAAGTACCTGGAACGGGGCATTCAGTGACAAAGACTTCCTGTTTCACGTGTATCTGATTCCGTTCACGTTGATGGCCGACGGCCCCGGCGACGCGAGGCAACTGATCGTCGGGGCAAAGCTGGCAGTCGTGTTGTTGAACGTGTTGATCGTACTAACCGTGTTCGTGAGCCTGCGTCTCTTCAAGGTAAAGCACGCGTGGTTGTTCGCGCTGCTGCTGATCGTGGTCGGTGGGACTTACTTCGCGTTCCGGCTCAGTCTGTGCCGGAGCTATCTGGTCAGCATGATTCTGGCGCTTGTCGGCTGGACATTGCTGGCAAAGCGCAGCCGTCTGGGTTTGTTTGTCGTCAGTGTGATCTACACGCTGGCGTACACGGCTAGCCATCTGCTGCTGGCCATGCTGCTGGTGCGTGCCGTCATGGAACTGTTCATCGGTGCCCGCGAAGGCAGCACGCGCCTGCGTGACCTGAAGTCGAATGCCGTCCTTGGCGGTTGCATCGTCGGCGGAATCACGCTGGGCTGCATCCTGCACCCACAGTCGCTTGAGCTGGTGAAGCTGTGGTGGATCCAGAACGTTGTCGTGCTGGCACTGGCGCATAAGGGCAGCGTGGCCCCCATTATCGACAATGTCTCGGCCATCTTCGGGGCGAACACCGACTACGCCAACAGCGTCGAGCTGAGCCTCGGGCGTGAGCTAAACCCGACCGACGGCCCGGCCGCGATTTTCAGCACGCCGCTGATTTTCTTTTCGCCGATGTTCCTGCCGTTGCTTGCCGCGATTCTGGGCTGGCGCCCGAAGCGCGAAGCCCTGTTGACCGCGACCATCGCTGTCGTCTGGTTAGTCGCATACATGGTGAATGGGCGATTCCTGGAATATGCCGCGCCGTTCATGACCCTGGCACTTGGCGTCTGGATCACCGGGTTACTTGAGACCGAAACCTACAAGGGCTGGATGGAGAAACGCCCGGTGGCATCTCGGGCGCTGCCGATCTCAATGGCGGTGATTGGCGTGATCGCGGGCATAAGCATCTGGATCGGGGCAACGTTGTCCTATCGCGTGCGCGATCGTGGCGACATTGAGCAAGCTGCGCTGTATCTGCACGAAAATGAAGAGACCCACGGCAAGCTGGTGTGGCACGACCGCTGGGATGACTTTACCGAGTTGCTTTTCTTCGCCAGCGAGTGCGACTATCTGGCCGGCCTCGACCCGACCTATTTCCTCGTGAACGACGAAGAGAAGTACAAAGACTGGTGGGAGATCAAGCGTGGCAAGCGGCGTGATGTACTCGGCCCGATCCGCGACAAGTTCAAGGCCGACTACATCCTGGCCCATCGCAGCAGCAGCGAGTACTTCTACAACCGCCTTAACGAAGAAGCTCGCAGCGGCAACCTCAAGCTGCTCATCCGCGACCAGGACGACGACTGGGCGCTGTACGAAGTGCTGCCGGAGAGCACTCCGTAGCGCAAAGCGCGGCATCGTGTGGCATGATGGGTGCATGCACGCCGAGACTGACTACCTGATTCGCCATGCCCTTCTGCACGACTCCGAGTCGCGCATGCGTGCGGGAGATGACCCGGCCAAGCACGCCTGGGCCGTCGAGTTCATGAAGACGACGTTGCTGAGCGACGATGAGCTTGAGCGACACGCCGCCGATATGGCGCGCCATGCCCGCCTTGCCCAGCACACAGGCTCGCCCGCTAGCCAGCGCGTCATGAAAGAGCTGGAGCTGCATTTCCTGAATGTAGCCTACCGACGGGCGCTGAATGAATCCCGGGTACCTGAGGCGCTGGTGCTGGCCGAGCGTTTGGTGGCCCATGACGACGCCGCACCCCGGGACCGAGCCGACGCGCTGACAAAGACCAGCGCTGCCCTGCGTCTGGACCATCGCTTTGACGAAGCGATTGCCTTTGCCCAGCGAGCGTTTGAGGTAGCCGTTGACTCGGCTCAGCAGGCATGGGCGCAACAGGAACTCGCCAACGCGTACAGCATGGCGCGCAAGATCGAAGAAGCCGACGAGGCCTACGGCAAGGCGCTTCAGGCGGCACAGGACCTCCACGATACGCGCCTGGAAACAAGTGCGCTGTGCAACCTCGGGAGCATTCGCCGGCAGCAAGGACGAGGCGACGAAGCGCTTATCCTGTTTCGCCGGGCCATTGAGGTCGGGCGCGAGGCCGGGGCGCGCGACTACGAAGGCACGGCGCATCTGCAACTCGGGTATCTGTTGGGTATGCAAGGCAAAGTCGCCGAGGCCGAGTCGGAGCTGAAACTCGCAATCGACGTACTCGCGGGCACGGCAAAGGCCATGTTCCGGGTGGACGCCTGCAGTCATCTTGGTGACCTGGCGATGCGTGGCGGCGACTTCGACACGGCGGGGCGCTATGTCGAGTTGGCCATGTCGATCGCCCGCGAGCTCGGCTACCGAGCGGGGCTGGCCCAGGCGCTGAACTTCGCCGCGATGCTTCATGATGAGATTGGGCGAACCGACGCCGCTCTTGATTTCTTGCGCAAGTCAATCGAGATCGCCCGCGAGGCCGGCGACATCATGAACGTCTCCTACGGGCTGGTGAATCTAGGTGCGGCGCTGCAGCGCAACGACCGGCTGGAACAGGCCGAGCAGGCCTTTGAGCAGGCCGAGCAAGCTGCACAGCAGGCCCGTAACCCGTACACTGAAGCTGGCGCCGTCGGAGGCATCGGCGACATCCGACGCAAGCAAGGCAGGTTGATGGAAGCGTGGACCAAGTTTGAGCACGCGGCGCATTTGATGGACATGGCGGGCTATCCACCGGGCGTCGTGCGCATGCGCATCAAACTGGCGGGCATCGACGCCGAAAGTGGCGACGCGGCCAAGGCATGCGGCGCACTGACCGAATTGCGAGACAGGGCTGAGGAACTTGGCTCACGGGAAGACTACGAGAATGCATGCATAGAGTTGGCCCGTGCTTACGAGAAACTGAGCCAGTGGCAGCCCGCCGCTGAGGCGTGGCAGCAGGCGCTGGACGCCGCCCCGGGCGCACCGGCCCGTCATGCGCTGTTAGCGAGTCTCCGGCACGCTCAACAGAAAGCGGCGGAGTCACCCAACGACGAGTAATCTACCCCACATATGGAAGCCGAGCAAAACTACCTCTTCCGACACGCACTGGTACGCGACGCGGCCTACGAGCTTCAGTTGCCGCGTGAGCGCGCGAGTCTGCATGAAACCGCTGCTGACGTACTTGAGGCGGTCTATGCCAGCGCACTTCAGCCAGTCGCACACGAAATCGCCGATCACCTGAACGCCAGCGGACACCAGCTTGAGCGCCAGCGTCGCTTCACCGACATGGCGGCAAGATACGCCCTCGACAACCACAACCATGATGAGGTTGTCCGCCTGTATCGGCGACTGATCGAGATCGGAGAACCGAACCAACAGATCGAAGCGCACCAATTGCTGTACGGGACGTTGCGCGCATTCCGCAACGATGTCGTGGGTGCCCGTGAGCATGCTTTCGCCTTGTGGCGGCTCGGTCGGCGCGAGGGCCATGTGGCAGCAGAGTGTACGGCGTTGAACTATCTTGCCGGGCTTGAAGAGCCGGACCGCGCCAAGCGCCTGTTGCGCCGTAGTTTCAGGTTGGCACGTTCGTCCGGGGCATGGATGCCCGCAGCGATCGCAATCGGGAACTTGGGTGCAATCTACCGGGAAGCCGGTGACCTTCGCCGTGCACGGCGATTCATCGGTCGATCGATTCAGATTCATCGACGGTCGGACCACCCGGTGGGTGAGGGCTTCTTCCTGTGCGCGCTTGCCGGGATTCTGCACTCCGAGGGTGACTACGAAGCCTCGTTAGTAGCCGGGCGGCGAGGTGTAGAGATCCTTGAAGGACTGAATGCGCGCCGCTATCTGGCCACGGCCTACGGGCATTTGGCGACAGCGTTGGACGCACTGAAGCGCTTTGAAGAAAGCGAAAGCGTCCTCGCCACAGCGGAGAAGCTGGCGACTGACATTCAGTTGCATCGCGAACTATGGAAGATTCAGGTACATCGCGCCCTCGTTGCGCTTGAACGAGAGCGCCCAGAGCAGGCTCTGGAGTTGTGGGGCCGTATCCGACGCCGGCTGACCGACAGCGCCCAGTTCGACGATCTTAAGGTAGCTCGCTCAGACCTCCAGAAGGCAGGCGTGCGGTTGAAGCTGCTGCCGCCTGAAGCCTGGCTGTCGGAATGAAATCCGGGCGCTCTCGCCCAAGGACGAATACACTCTCATCCACAATGGCAGTCGAACTGAGTTATCTTTTCCGTCACGCAGTGATCCGTGATGCGGCCTACGACCTGCAACTACCCAGTGAGCGGGGAGAGCTGCACGAAGCGATGCTCGACATTCTAGGTTTGCCCGATTCAGACATCTCGGACGCAGTGCTCGAAGAGCTGGCAGATCATGCGCATTCGGCGGCGCAGTGTTTTCTGGAGAGTGACAACCATCGATCGCGCCGACTGTATCAAATCGAGTCGGCATTGCTGCAGAAGTTGATGCCGCGAATATTCAGGCGCAGCTTCAACCGCGCCGACCACCGGTTCTTTCGCCGCCTGTGCGAAAACCGCGAGGCTGAGCCGCGTTTCCGCATTGAGGCCCACGTACGGCTGGCGCAAGTGCTGCAGGAACGGCGCGAAGAAGGTGTGAGCGAGTTGCTCGACAGTGCAGCAAACTTGGCTGAAGACGTCGGCGATAAGGGCCAACTGGCTCGAGTTAAGAATGCCCAGGCCGCATACGCCTGCGGCAAGGGCGACAGAGAAAATGCCGACAAGCTCTACGGTGAGTCGCTGAAGCTCTGTGGCTTGTTGGGAGACTTTGAGGGAGAAGCAACAGTCTATGCGAACTGGGCCATCGCGAAGGGACGGGTTGGCGACAACGAGCTTGCGAGAAATTACTACGCCAGGGCTTTGGAAGCCGCCCGAAAGGCAGATGACGAGCACAGCATTGGTCGCATTCTGGGGAACTGGGCGCCAGACCTTGATGCAATGGGCGAATCGGAGGCAGCCCACCGAATGTACCTGGAAGCAATCGGGATAGCGGATCGCCTCGGTGATGAACGGGGCTCGGCGTCTTGGCGCATCGGTCTAGCTAGAATGTCATGTAAGAAAGGGGACCACGCGACGGCCTTGCAGTTGCTGACACGCGCGGCAGAGATCACATCGGGATTCGGCCTGCCCAGAATTCATCAAATTGCGCTCGAGGAGCTCATTGAAGCACTGGACGCTGCGGGTCAAGCAGAAGATGCGATTGCGACCTGTGTCGAGGCAGTCAACTATGCCCGGTCCATTGGCGACGCAAACGGCGTATCAGACGCAGAAGACAAGTTGGAGGAACTTCGGGCGCAAGGACAGGGTTCGGAATGAAATCCGGGCGCCCCTTCGTTGTGTGTCGCCATCCTTGATAAAAGGGCGGACGGTCCGGGGCTGGAAACGCACATGGCTTTGACGCACATCATCGTTCGTGGCGCATGCGAACACAACCTGAAGAACGTGGATGTTGATCTGCCGCGCGACGCCCTTGTCGTGGTCACGGGGCTTAGCGGCAGCGGCAAGTCCTCGCTGGCGTTTGACACCATCTATGCCGAAGGCCAGCGGCGCTATGTTGAGTCCCTGTCAGCCTACGCCCGCCAGTTCCTGGGGCGCATGCAGAAGCCGGCCGTTGAATCCATTGAAGGTCTGCCGCCGACGATTGCCATTGAGCAAAGGCAGGCCGGCAGCAACCCGCGAAGCACCGTCGCGACGACGACCGAGATCTACGACTACCTGCGCCTGCTGTATGCCCGTGCGGGTACGCCTCACTGTCCGGTTTGCGCCCGCGAGGTTACCAGCCAGAGCGCCGAGCAGATCGTCGACACCGTGATGGAGTGGCCGGAAGGCACCAAGCTGATGGTGCTCGCGCCGGTGGTGCGCGGTCGCAAGGGCGAGCATCGCGAAGTGTTCGCCAAGGTGATGCGCGACGGCTTCGTGCGCGCGCGCCTGAACGGCGAAGTCATTGAAGTCGGCCCCAAGACCCAAACCGACGACAAGCACAAGAAGTACGACATCGATGTGGTGATCGACCGTATCGTGATCGACCATGAAGCCCGTTCGCGCCTCAATGAAGCCGTTGAGGTCGCCCTGCAACTGGCCGACGGCCTGTGCACCGTCACACGCGCCGACGACAAAGGTGTCTGGAACGACCAGACATTCAGCGCCAAGATGTTCTGCCCGGACCACCCCGAAGCGGAAATGGGCGAGCTCGAGCCGCGCCTCTTCAGCTTCAATGCACCGCAGGGCGCGTGCAAAGTCTGCCACGGGCTCGGTATCCACACAGAACTCAGTGTCGATGCACTCGTGCCCGACCCCGAAAAATCAATCGACGAAGGCGCAATTGCCGGCTGGAACCGACCCGGCGAGGCCGGCTGGTACAAACGCGCGTTGCGTAAGCACGCCAAGCGCATGGGCATCAACGTCCACACGCCTTGGAAGAAGCTCAGCACCTCGGCGCAGGATACGTTGCTGAACGGCGAGTCCGGCACCAAGGGCAGTTGGGGCTGGCGCGGTCGCGGCGGCTACCCGGGCGTGATCCCCGACATGCTGAAGCGTTTTGAGAGCAGCGACAGCGACAGCGTGAAGCAGTGGGTCATGAAGTTCATGCACGAGAAGGAGTGCCCGGCCTGTCACGGCTCACGGCTCAACCCGTTCGCCAGTGCAGTGACGGTGGGCGACGCGCGCATCCAGGACATCGCAACCATGAACGTGAAAGACGCGAAGGCGTGGATCACGAGCATGAAGCTTGCACGTGAAAAGAAAATCATCGCCAAAGAGGTTGTGCGTGAGATCAGCGCGCGCCTCGGGTTTATGGTGGATGTCGGCATCGGCTACCTGACGCTGGACCGCAAGTCCGGAACGCTTTCCGGCGGTGAGGCGCAACGCATTCGTCTGGCAACGCAGGTCGGCAGCGGGCTGGTCGGCGTGGCCTACGTGCTGGATGAGCCCAGCATCGGCTTGCACCAGCGCGACAACGACCTGCTGCTCGGCACACTGAAGCAACTGCGCGACATCGGCAATACGGTCATCGTCGTTGAGCATGATGAGGACACGATCCTCGCGGCCGATTACGTGCTGGACCTCGGCCCCGGCGCAGGCGCCCATGGCGGAAAAGTTGAGTACGCAGGCGACGTGAAGGGGCTGAAGAAATCGAAGACGTTGACGGCCGATTATCTGGCCGGGCGCAAGGGAATCCCCATTCCTGAAGAGACGCGCGAGCTCAGCAAGAGCAAGGCTATCGTCGTGAAGGGCGCGACTGAGAACAACCTGAAGAACCTCGACGTCACGATTCCGCTGGGCGGCATGGTCTGCGTGACCGGCGTCAGCGGCAGCGGCAAAAGCACGCTGGTGACGGACATTCTGGCCCGTGCGTTGGCGAAGGAGCTGCACAACGCCCAAGCCGAGCCGGGAAAGCACGCGTCGATCACCGGGCTGAAGCAGATCGACAAAGTAATCGAGATCGACCAGTCGCCGATCGGGCGCACGCCACGCAGTAACCCGGCGACCTACACGAACGTCTTCGGGCTCGTGCGTGACCTGTTCACGAAAGCGCCCGAAGCAAAGATCCGCGGCTACAAGCCGGGGCGCTTCTCGTTCAATGTGCCGGGCGGGCGCTGCGAAGTCTGCGAAGGCCAGGGCGTGAAGCTGATCGAGATGCACTTCCTGCCGGACATTCACGTGACCTGTGAGGCCTGCGACGGGCGCCGCTACAACCGCGAAACACTTGAAGTGAAGTACCGAGGTAAAAGCATCGCCGACGTCCTGCAGCTCACGATCGAAGAGGCCGTCGAGTTCTTCGAGAACCACAAGAAGATCCACAAGATCGTGAAGACGTTGTTTGATGTCGGGCTCGGTTATGTGCGGCTAGGTCAGCCAAGTACCACGCTATCAGGCGGCGAAGCGCAACGCGTGAAGCTGGCGACCGAGCTAGCAAGGCCGGACACCGGGCACACGCTGTACATACTGGATGAGCCAACGACGGGGCTGCATTTCCATGATGTCGCGCGGCTGGTGACCGTGCTGCAGAGACTGGTCGGCAAAGGCAACACCGCCATCGTAATCGAGCACAACCTCGACGTGATCAAGTGCGCAGACTGGCTGATCGACCTGGGTCCCGAAGGCGGCGACGGCGGAGGCCAGATCGTAGCCGAAGGCCCACCCGCCGAAGTAGCAGGCGTCAAAGGCAGCTACACTGGCCACTTCTTGAAAAGGTACTTCAAAACCAATCTGAGCGCGAAGCGTAAGCGAGCGGCCAGCAGCCGATCAAAGAAGGAGCCGACGAAGGCACAGTCAGCAACCAAAAAGAAAACCACCAAAACCAAGACCGTGAAAAAATCCAAGTCGCGCAGTCGGAAGAAGGCCGCTGCGGGGAAGTCGTGATTCACGCGTTACGACGTAGAAACCGCAAACTCCGTGATACGACCGCAAGATCAACAATGGTTTTCAGGACGATAGGAGCGACAAGGCTGACGCGCTCCGGGAGCCCAAAAAACTCGCTGGCGGCAAATGCCGGCAGCGTCGAAAAGAACAAACAGATCATCAGCAGCAACTGAAGCAGAGGTCGCTTCGCTGCCGTGTTTGGCTCGAACTCGCGCCATTCTTCCCAGCGAATAAACTCTATCCAGAAAAGTGCCGAGTGAAGAAAGCCAAGGGCAGCTATCCCGATCCACAGACTTGGTGTTTCGTGCAGAAGGCTCCAAAACCAGCCGCCCCAGACGCGAGGGTCCACGCCCCAAGCAGTCAGGTGCTCTGCATACCCCGCTACGAATCCGCCGTAGCTCGGTATGATGAAAAGGACTATGAAGGGTATGGCGAGTATGCCTAGAACCATGGGTCCGAGAACGGCTTCGTCGCGCCTCTTCTTCCAGCCCCAAAACAGTGTTCGCGCGACCGCCTCCAGCCCGATGAGAGTGACGTCGAATAGCCAGACAAACATCAGCAGTGAAATGTGCCAATCGAACGTAAGTCCCGCCGTCAGTACGGCAGCATGAGACACCACCACACAGAGGTGTGCGTAGTACGGCGGAGTAGAAGGTGTTGCCTTGTTCACACGCAGTTCCGTGAGAGACCTTGAGCTGAAGCAGCCGAGTAAAAAGCAAAAGGGCAGTATAGACTGCTCTGATGACACAAACCGTTTACATCATCGGTTCAGGCCAGGACGGCGGGTTGCCGCAGGTTGGCTCGCGCATGGTAGCGGACATGAATGCCCGTGTTGACCCGCTGGCTGTGCGTCTCGGGCCTAGCATCTGTGTGGTCGACGACGGCCCCTTCGCTGACGCTTCGGGCTCCAGGTGCTTTCTCGTGGACGTCAGCCCCGACATCAAAGAGCAGGAAAACCGACTGCTGAAAGTGCCGGCCTACGCCGCACGCGCGGCGCGGAATCCATTTGACGGCGTACTTTTGACTCACGCGCACATGGGCCACTACGCCGGTCTCGTGCACTTTGGTCGCGAGGGCGCAAACTGTTCAAAGCTGCCGGTCTGGTGCACGGAGAAGATGGCCGGCTTTCTCTCGGCGAACGCGCCGTGGGAACAGCTTGTGTCTTTGGGGAACATTGAGTTGCGAGCCGTAGGGGCGACGCTCGCGTCGCCCGCGAGTGTTGAAGTGATCCCGCGGACGGGGCAAGCCGCGCCCCTACAGATACGGCTGATTCCCGTCCCGCATCGGGGGGAGTACACAGACACCGTCGGCATCAGCATCAATGAGACTCTGCTGTATGTGCCGGACATCGACAACTGGGACGCGTGGCCTGCTGCGCGCGAAGAAGTTTCGAAACACAAGATCAGCCTGCTGGACGCGACGTTCTATTCGCGCGATGAGTTGCCCGGGCGCGACCTGAGCGAGATCTCGCACCCGTTCATCACCGACACGCTCAAGAAATTCGGTGACCTCGCCGAAGGCCGTCGCATCATCCTGACGCACTTCAACCACTCGAACCCGGTCTGCGACCCCGGCAGCGTCGAGGCTCGCGCCGTACAGGACGCTGGCTTCGAGCTCGCCCAGGAAATGATGGCGATACCTCTAACCCAATCTTAACCCGTCCTACACTCGCAACCCGCGCGCGCTTTCACACA
Organism: Planctomycetota bacterium; assembly: GCA_020425695.1. Taxonomy (GTDB): domain Bacteria; phylum Planctomycetota; class UBA8742; order UBA2392; family UBA2392; genus JACKID01. The sequence goes on along the minus strand of JAGQRE010000003.1, from coordinate 6,401 downwards.
CTTGGCGGTCTCGACCGGAGATTGCCATGAACAAGCTTTCACACGTCCTGCTGGCGGCGGCGGTACTCGCCCTGGCGTTGACCATTCCTCTAGCCCAGCACGGCGCGAATCGTGCGCCCGCCAACGACGGGCTGAATTCGACCCTGTATGTCCAGTCAGCGGCGGAGTACCGCGCGGCCTGCATGCAGGCCTATGCACTCGCGAGATTGAATCTGGAGCGTGCCCATCTCGACAGCGACTGGACCGCCGCCATTGAGCAGGGCGATGACTACCAGGCGAAGAAGCCCGCGGTGATTCTTGACGTCGACGAAACCGTGCTCAACAACAGCGACTATCAGGGCTGGACCGTCCACGCCGGCACCGCGTTCGGCAGCGCCACCTGGAACCAGTGGTGCGAACAGCGCAAGGCCGAGGCGATCGCGGGCGCGGTTGTTTTTTGCAAGTACGCCCACAAGAAGGGCGTGACGGTGTTCTATCTGACCAACCGCGACGCCAAAGTCGGCGAGGCCACACGCGACAACCTGAAGGCACTCGGTTTTCCTTTCAGCGACGAAGTCGACACCATGCGCCCGCGCACTGATACTTCCGACAAGTCGCCGCGGCGCGCCGATATCTGCAAGGACTACCGTGTGCTGTTGTTGGTTGGTGACGCAGGGGGCGACTTCACCAGTGAACTTGATACGGGCAGTGCGTGGCAGCGGCGGCAGACGGCCGAGAAGTACGCAGACTGGTGGGGCCAGCGCTGGATCATTCTGCCCAACCCTATGTACGGGAAATGGGAAAGCACGCTGTACGACAACGACTATGGGCTCAGTGTTGCCGAAAAACGGCAGTTCAAGCTGGCCGGGCTGCGCTACGCGAACATTGACGCTCCGTCGGCGAAAACAGTTGACGAGTCAACACTCAACCCCCTGCTGAAGTCCGGACCCATGCCCGCGTACGCTGACATGACCGGCGCGGCCATCTGGCTGCAGACCACGCAACCCGCGACCGTGGAATTGAGATACTGGGTCGAGACGCGTCCTGAAGAAGAATGGTCAGCAAACGCGGAGACCAGCAAAGCCGGCGACTGTATTGCGGTGTTCCGCCTGGGCGAACTCGACTTCGGTACGACGTACGCCTACTCGGTGTCGATCAACGGCAAGCCTGTTGAGCTGCCGTACGCCTTGCGTTTTCGCACGCAGCCGCACTGGAAGTGGCGCATGGACCCGCCGGATTTCAGCTTCACCTTCGGCTCATGCATGTACATCAATGAGCCGGCCTTTGATCGCCCCGGCAAACCCTATGGCGGCGACTTTGAACTGTTGGAAGCACTGGCCGACGACCCAGCCGAGTTCATGCTTTGGCTGGGCGACAATACCTACACCCGCGAGCCGGACTGGAGCAGCGAGAGCGGCATCCGCTACAGGTATGCCCACACGCGCGCTTTCCCGCAGTTGCAGCGCTTGCTGGCGACTCGTCAGAACTACGCAATCTGGGACGACCACGACTACGGCCCCAACGACGCCGACCGCGCCTATGCCTTTAAAGAGGAAAGCCTGCGCGTGTTCGAGGACTACTGGCCCGCGCATCGCTACGGCGCACCAGGGGCGCCGGGCGCGTTCCAGCGCTTCGAGTGGGGTGACGTCGAGGTGTTTACACTGGATGACCGCTGGTACCGCTCGCCCAACAAAGCGCCACTCGACGACGACAAAACCATGTTCGGCAAAGCGCAGTTGCAGTGGCTGTTTGATGGGCTGACCAACAGCGTTGCAACGTTCAAGCTGATTGCCTGCGGCGGGCAGGTGCTGAACCCGCTGCATTTCTACGAAGGGCTCGGCAGCATCCCCGCGGAGCAGAAGCGGATTCAGGACTTCATCGTCGAGCACAAGATTGAGGGCGTGGTCTTCCTGAGCGGCGACCGCCATCACTCAGAACTGCTGAGTGTAACACCCGAAGGCGGCTACCCGCTGTATGAGTACACATGCAGCCCGCTAACCGCCGGGGCCGGCGGCGACAGGCGCGAGGCCGACAACCCGGCGCGCGTAGGCGGCACGTGGGTAACCGGCAAGCGCAACTACGGCAAAGTCACCGTGAAGGGAAAAACCGGCGACCGCAGGCTGGTGCTGGAGTGCAAAGACAAACAGGGCGAATTGCTTTGGACTCACGAAATCAAGCGCAGCGAGCTTTCATTTAACTAGGGGCGGGGCTTGCCCCGCCCGCGCGTCATGCACGGCGCCGGCGCCAAAACAGCAGCGGCAACGCCAGCAGCAGCCACCATGCCGAGCCCGTGCCTGTGGTGCAGCCGCTTCCGCCGCCACTGCCGGTCGTGGAGTTGGAACTGACCGTGCCGACGATCAGCGTGTAGTTCTGGCTGGCAGAGTCGGTGTTGCTATCGGTGACGGTTACCGTGAACGGATAGGTGCCGGTTGCCGTCGGCACACCACTCAGGACACCGCTGCCGGTGTTCAGTGCCAGCCCCGGTGGTACATCGACGCCCGGGATGTCGTACGAATATCCACCCGCGCCGCCGCTGGCCGTGAACGTCACGCTGTAGCTAATCCCGTTGCTCGCGTTTGGAAGAAGCCCCCCGGCCGGGCTTGACAGGCTCAATGCCGGGGGCGTCGTAGGGCCCGCGCCGGGCCCTCCCTGTTTCAGCGCGTTGGCCGGTGCCCAGCCCGGATTCGTGCCGTTGCCCGAGTACGCCCCGCGATGTGTGAAGCTGCCTTTGCTGTCACCGTTGAAGTCCAGATCGTAGTGGCTGTCGCCGGTGTAGGCCGTCATGGTCAGGGCGGTCCCGGTGCACTGCCCGGGCTTGGGGTAGAAGTCCATACTGCCCAGAGTATTGCTCGGGTTGTTCACGTAAGTGCCCGCGTTGGCCACGCTATCAGTCAGGTTGTTCGTTTGATTGAGACCGCTGAAGCCACTGCTGATTGGGTTGCCTGAAAACACCAGATTGCCCTGCAGGCTGTGCGCGACGCTCGGCTGCTCGACAATGCGGATGCCGCGCGCGGCAGAGTAGACCGTGTTGTTGTAAACGTGCACGACCTTCAACGTCTTGCCCTGGTGGTTCTTGATGTAGATGCCCGCGAAGTTGCTGTCCGGTGCATCGACCAGGATGTTGTCGTGGATGCTCAAGCGTCCGCAGGCCTGGATCAGGCTCTCGCGCGGGTTGTGACAGATGAAGTTGCCGTAGATCTCGTACATGTCGCTGCTGCCGTCGCCGCTGTCAGGGAAGCCGCTGACCAGCAGGTTCGGGCGGTCGCCGCTGCCGCTTGACCGGTTCGTCTTGATGAAAACGTTGTTTCGCAGAATGGTCTTGCCGGTGCCGGTCGGCAGCCCCAGCCCGGTCGGCCAGTTATTCTGGTGTTTGATTTCAATGCAGTAGCCCTCGGGATCGTAAACGCGGTTGCCTTCAATGACGCCGCGGATGAACGGTTCATCTCCGTTGCTGTTGCCGAGGTACATGCCGGTGCCCGCGCCGATGATTTCGCAGCCGCGGATGGTCCAGTTCCAGCACGGGCACTTGGTGTTGATGCCGACGATCTGCTGGTTCGCGCCGGCGTTCAAGATCGTGCAGTTTTCGATCAGCATGTCGTGCACGGTGTGCGGCGTGCTGCTGTAACCCTCGGCCTTGATGCCGTCGACGGCCAGCCCCAGACAGTCGATGGTTAAATTCTTGATCTCGATGAAGCTGCAGTCTTTCAGGCTGACGGTGTTGTTGCCGCTGACCCCGTTGAAGGTCGCGGGCGTGCCGGTGGCCGGGCCCTCGATGGTGATCCAGGCGCCCGAGTTGCCGTGCAGCCCGTTGATGACCAGCCGGTTCGTGTACGTCCCGCCGGCCAGTTGCAGCGTGTCGCCCGGGTTGAGCGCGGCCAGCTTGGTCTGGTAGTCGCTCGGTGTGGCCGAGATCGTCGCCGCACTGAGGGGCGTGGCGATGCCAAAAAGCAGAAGGCAACTAACTACGAAGCGCCACGAAAGACCACGAATCGCGCGAGAAGGGGCCGCAGTTCTTTGTGGTACTTCGCGGCCCTTCGTGGTTTCAGGCCGTTGTGAAATTGTCATGTTTCCCCTTTCAGGACGTGCAGGACCATCCCGGCGTGTCGCCGGTTTTGCGAAAGTTCAACTGTTCGTGCTCGTTGCGCGCGAGACGCACGCAACCGGTGCAGGCGAGACGCCTGCGCTCCTGCCTAATTCACAGCGCGGATCAGCTCGACCCAGTCAAGCTCAACCAGCGCATTTTCACCGCTCGGAGTAAGGCTAACGTTCTGGAACCAGTCGTCTTCGTTCGGCGGGTCCCGGTGGTTCGTGCGTTCACGGAATTCACTCAGCGGCACTTCCAGCGTGTACCACTCGCCATTCTTCAGACCGTAGTCTTCGTTGATTTCGTAGCTGAAGTTGTCATCGCGGGGTGTGGCGAACTGCGTTAGAGTTGCGTAGACGACATTGGTGAAGCGAACTCGCAGGCGAATGACAAGTCCGTCCTGGTGCCGGATATCTTCGGGGTACCCCCAGAACACGGTAGCACCCGTCAGCACGCCGTCTTGAATCTCACCCTCGCGCAGTCGGCCTTTCGGTTCTCTCGAGTCGAAACCCTCGTGGTAGACGACTCGCGGCTTGAGACCCGTCAGATATCTATTCTCACTCCTTGTACCGCGCAGAGTTTTGAAAGTCTTCTTGCCACGCTTTGAGAGCACGCCCTCTTTCGGCCCGCTCACTAAGTCTTCGTCGATTCTTAAGTCGCCTTCGTACAGGCTGACCTGGGTGCGGCTGGCGCTGCGATAGAAGTATACAGCGCAGGACGTCAGCGTTGCGTCGTTCCGGCCGTCCGAGAATGACACGTCCTTCTGTGCGCCGCGGTTGTCCACGTAAAGTTCGTCATCAAGGAGATTGATTTCGAGGCCGGTTTCCGTCAAAGCAACGCGCATCGTTCCGTCGAGGCGCAGGAACACGCCCCCTGCTTCGAAGTCCATCGCGTGATGTGAGCGCAGCCAAACGTTACCGGCGAACTGGGTTAGTTTGAGAGCTCGTGCCCAGGTCTCGCCGTCTGACGAGTATTGGAGCTCATTATCGTCGGGGATATCCGATTCCTCCATCGTCAGCAGGTTGACATGCAGCTTGGTGTCGGGTTCTGAACTGGTTTCTTCGGGCTGCTTGGGCTCAGTGGGTTCTGGCTTCGGTTGCTCGACTGAGTCGTCGGGTTTCTTGGGCTCCGGTTCCGGCGGTGTTTCCGGCTGCGGCTTGGGTTGTTCAACCGGTTCCTTCGGCTGGTCTTCCGGTTTGGGCTCGGGCTGCGATTCAGGCTCCGGCTCCGGGTTCTCTTCTGGTTGGCTTGGGTCGCTGCCTTCCGGTTCAGGCTTGGGCTCAGTGTTGGTTTCCGGGGCCGGCTGTTCTTTGGGTTGCGGCTTTGGTGCCGGCTTATCCGTAGCTTCGTTTCGTTCAGGTGTCTGCTTGTTGCTGTCGGCCGATTGCGGCTGTTCAGTGTGATTGTCCTCGGCGAGCTTGGGCAGCCATGTGACGGCGCTGTAAAACATGGCTGCGACCAGCACGAAGGCGATCGCCGTCACGGTGACAGACGTCCAGCGCTTGCCGCGTGTGCGGCGCATGGAACGTCCGCGGTCTACGCCCAGAGGGCCGACGGGCTGCAGCAGGCGACGTGTGTGGTCGCCCATTTCCTGGGGCTCGGCGGGCGTCGGTATGTCACGCACCGCGTCCTCAAGCAGTATGTCCCAGATCCTGTCTTCGTTCTTTTTCATGGGTTTCCACTACACCAGTCCAGTCGGCGGACGAATGTCCTTGGAAAAGTCCGAAAAACCTGGTTAGTCATCTGAACTGCGCTCCACGCAGGCCTTAAGCTTGTACTTCACGCGTTCAAGCAGGTTTTTGACGCCGCCTTCGGTCAGCCCCAGCTCATGTGCCATCTGCTCGCGGGTAGCGTTTCGTTTGTAGCGCAGGCGCAATACCTGGCGTTCGCGGTCATCCAGCAGCGAGATGCACTGCTTCAGGGCGTCTATCACGCCTTGTGCCGCGTCATCGCCCGCGATCTCCGCCCAGTCGCGTTCAATCGTATCGCGATCCAGCGGTACCAGTTTGCGTGTGCGACGCAGAGATTTCAGGAAGACGTGCTTTGCGCTGGTGCGCAGGTACGCCAGCGCCTTGTCACGCGACTGATGCTCGAACGGCTTCTGCAGCACCTGAAGAAACGTCTCCTGCACCGCGTCGTCGGCCTCTACGTGCGAGGCACCCAGCACGCGCAGGAAGCGGTGAAGGTCAGCGCCATAGTTGCGCGCCAGGTCTTCTAGCTGTTCGGGGTTGATGTCCACGGAGGCAGGTTAAACCAACAAGGCGCGGAATGACCAAGCTTTCTATTTCGCCGCCTGCCACGAATAGGCGGCCTTGATGCACTGGCGAATGAACGCCGA
>JAGQRE010000039.1 GCA_020425695.1 Planctomycetota bacterium | reverse complement strand
TGCGAAAACAGGGTCTGACCCCTTCGCAGTTCTTCGTGCTGCTTGGTGGTGCTTCGTGGTTAGCCGCAGTGGTTAATCGCAGTTTGCGAGAGACAAAAGCCGCATTCGAACTACATATCTCATAATTTTTGATCGGTAATTGTTACCACATGCAAAATGGGCGCGATGTTTGCACTACGTGTGACATGTACTATTGTCCCGCAAGCCCTTTGAAATAGGCGTTTTACCCCGGTTGGGGGTGATTCGTAATGCGCTTGCTTGACGATAGTTATACAGAGTGGATTAAGAGGTGCACTGAACGCGACAAACGCACTAATCTTCTGCCGTTACCCCTACACCACCCGACGCAGGGGGTAACGGTGCCCGCCCGTAACGAAGCTCAGTCGTTACGGGAAGGACGGCCGGATCCGTGGGGAGTGGCCGTCCGAATCAGGGGGGAGCCGTAAACCCGATCAAGGGTGTGGTGGCGGCTCCTCCTTCTCCTCCATGCAAGGCGCGCCGGTGCCCGCCGGCGCGTCTTGTCATGTCGGTTGGCGTTAGGCGAAACCACTAAAACGAACCGCCAAGACGCCAAAGCGCCAATAAGGGCAAGGGCCAGCCGCGGAGTGCACGGATAGGCACGAAGAAAAACAGCTCCGTGGCTCGAAGTCGCCTTCCCCGGAGGACTCTGCGGGCTTGAGGTGAGAAACAAATCACGCCGGCACACTCTCAGGTGATACGCTGAGAGCCCCCTTCTATCGCTGTCTGGAGCAAGCATGCGGATCGCTTGGATACTGGTGTTGATCGGTATGTTGTTCACGGGGTGCGCGGGCACACCTCACCGCGCTTCTGTCGACGTGTACACAAACGAGCCGAGCCGCATTCAGTCCAGCTCGGCTTTGCTCCGGGCCGAGGGTGCAAGGGCGAGCGACCACGTGCTGATCGAGCTATGGATGATTGCCTTAGACAAGGACGCCGACAGCGCGGTCGGCAAGGAGATCGGGAAGGACTTTGGAGACCTTCGCCCAAGCCGGGTTGACCCAGTGGAGTTTCCCGAACTGCTGAACACAACGATGGACGAGCATTCAGCCGAAGTCCTCGTACACCTCTGGCTGACAGTGCCTCTGGAATCATCGGCCGACATGACGTGGGAGGATACCGAAACCAAACAGACCTGGCAGTTTCAGTTCGCGCTCGAAGAAATGGGGAAGGGGGGCTTCCAGGCGACCTTTTCGATCAGACGAGTCGACGCCGAGAAAGACGTGTACCGAGAGGAGTCGCTCTACATTTCTGGTACGAGTGAGTACTCGCACATGTTCTGGAGTGATAGCTACGCGATGGCATACCCACGGAACGAGAAAGAGTGGACTGTTGGCTTGGTTGAGCTGACGCGCGTTTCGACTCTGTGGCGGCCTGCGCCGGAGTGACGTTTGCTAGTCCAGCTTCCTGGTTGGTTCTTGGGGTTCGCGGATGCGTTTGGTGTCGGTGGGCAGGCGCTTCGTGTAGACGTGGCGGCGCTTGGGCTTGACCGTTTTGGCGATGTCCGCCATGCCTTCGACCTTGCCGAAGTGCGGCGCGTTTTCGCCGGTGTGAATGACAAACGGGATTTCGGATTCGATGCTGGTCGTCAGCGCCGCGATTTCCAGCATGCGCTCAACGTTGGTGATCACTTGCCGCCAGTTCATGCGCCCCATGCGCCCGTACCAGCAACTCGGCATTTCTTCAATGCGCGTCCAGCCGGTCAGGTCGACGGCCGCGAGAAATTCAGTACGTGCCGGTTCCGGTGCTTCGAGATGCACAACTAGCATTGCCCAGGTCGCCATGGTTCACCCCTGAACGCAGTTTAGCATGGCGACGGGGCGCTGTCAGATTCGCGACTTGAGGCGGCGATGTGAAGGGGTCAGACCCTGTTTTCGTTAGGTCGGGCTTTGGATCTGTGTATGCCGGGGCACACGAAAACAGGGTCTGACCCCTTTGTGCTCTAGTTCGCCGCGGCGACTGCCGGCAGCTCGGTACTAATCGGCCTGGAAACCGGGCGCAGACCCGCAACGCTCAGGGCTTGCTCGGCCGCGCGGCGGGATGCTCCCTTTCCGCCGAGAGTCTTCACCACTTCGGCCAGCTCGGTGCGCATCTTGGGTGCGCCCGTTTCCATGCTTTCGAGGGCGATCAGGCCCATGGTCAGTGGCTCGGCCTGGTGCTGCAGCAACTCCGGGATGATCTGGCGACCTGCAAGGATGTTGACCATGCAGGCGTATTCGTAGCTCACGAGAACCTGCGCCAGCAGTGCGCTCGCCCAGGCCATGCGGTAGGTGCACAGGAAGGGCGCGCCGACGATGGCGGCCTCTACGGTTGCCGTGCCGCTGCAGATCATGCTGAAGTCAGACAGCGCCATGACCTCATAGCTGCGCCCGTGGATGGCGCGCAGTGGCAAGTCTTCGTGGGCGGATATGGCTTTCTTGTAGCGCTCAGGGTTAAACCAGGGGCTGCAGCCGACCAGGAAGATGACGTCCTTGCGGCGCTCCATGATAACGCGGGCGGCATCAAGCATGCGTGGCATGAGCCTCGATACCTCGGCGCGTCTTGAGCCGGGGAACAGCCCGACGACGCGTTTGCTGTCAGGTATCTTGAAGCCGTGCCTTAGCGCCTCGGCTCGTTTGTTGATCTGTTCGTGGTCGATGATATCGAGCAGCGGGTGCCCGACGAAGCGGGCTTCGATGCCGTGCTTCGCGTAGAAATCGACCTCAAACGGGAAAATCACCAGCATGCGGTCAACGTACTTGCGGATCTGGTCAACGCGCCCTTCGCGCCATGCCCACAGTTGCGGGCTTACGTAGTAGACAATCGGGATGTTCAGCGCCTTCAGGCGCGGGGCGATGCGCAGGTTGAAGTCCGGGCTGTCGATCAGGATGATCACATCCGGCTGCAACTCTTTGGCCTGCTGCACCAGGTCGTCCATGGTGTCGAGGAAGAAGCGCAGGCTGCGCACGACTTCCACCAGCCCCACGGCCGAGTGCTCAAGCATGTTTTTGAATAATGTGACGCCTGCGGACTCCATCTTGCCGCCGCCGAGCCCGTAGGTTTCGACGTCCGGACGCAGATCGCGCAACTGACGCGCCAGCATCGCACCGTAGTTGTCGCCGCTCGACTCTGTTGCGACGATGAATACTCTGGGTCGCTTGCCCATAGTACTTCCTTCTTCTATTGGCGGGACGCTGATGCCTTCCCGTCCTGACGGCCCCGGTTCCCCCCGTGACCCGTTCGCCAGAATCGGCGATCGTCCGATAATCTAATCGGCCGAATCCCACTGCCTTCCGTAGTAGACTTCCACAGGAACGTTCACACGGGCGGCGATCATGGCTCCGATTTCGTCCATGCGGTCGTCCGCGATCATGCCGACCCGTTCATGGGCCGGGCGGCGGGCAGTGGTGTAAAGCTGCAGCAGGCGCAGGTTGGCGCCCGTGGCATGAATCTCGTTGATGCGGTCAGCGTAGGCTGCGTATTCAGCTTCGCCGGGGTCTTCGCCGTCGAGCGTCGGAAACAGCGACTGGATTGTGATCTCAAGTTGCTGCCCGGCCAGCGCGATGTTGTCGACGATGCGCTGCAGGCTGAGTTTGCGACCTGCGATGTACTCGAAGTAGCCCTGCGTACCGGCATCAAGCTTGGCCCAGACTTCATAGGGGCCGCCCTTGAGTTCAGACAGGGCCTGCATGACTTCGGGTTTGTTCAGAAGCAAAGCGTTGGTGAGGACGATGATCTTGACCTCAGGTAGTGCGTGCTTCTCCCGCAGGCGCTTGACTTCGCGGATGGCTTCGCCGAGGCGCGGGTAGGTCGTTGGTTCGCCGTCGCCGGCGAATGCGATGTCGTTCAGGCGGCGATATTCGTCAGGTGTGTCAGCAAACTTCGCGTGCTGCCAGATAGCGCCACTGGCGGCGAGGGCCATCAGCCCATCAATCTCGGAGACCAGCACCTCAAAGTCGACGGTCTTGTCGCGCGGCGCGACGGCGCGATCGACCTGGCAATACGGACAATCGAAGTTGCAGATCTTGTCAGGGTTGACGTTAAGCCCGAGGGATAGACCACGACTCCGGCGGGAGACCACCGGGTAGGCAAAGCGCAGTTGTTCAAACTGGCGCGAATGTTCGCTCAGTATGGCTGTCTTCATTTTGGCGCGGGAGACGTAAGGGCTGATCTACGTCGAACGACCCTTCACGCTGCGCGGCTGCGATGACCTGTCGTGCTGCCGGCGCGTCCCGACCTCCAAATTAGTGCCCACTATCCAAATGCACTGCGCCACGCATTGTAGCAGGCTTCCGGAACAGTCAACGGGTAATTGATAGAATGTGAACTGTACACAACGATTGTGCATGTGGTACATTTACCACTGATTGTTAGCGCTGGGCGCCAGAAATTCCTCGTTGGTGGGTGCAGACTTCGGGAGACTGTTTGCACCCACTAACCGGGAACCCGCCATCTTCCTCATATTATTGTGCCAGACCATTACGCTTGCACAGGCCGGTGTCGTGTCTATACTCAGTGGGCCTTCGCGTAGAGGCATGGGTACGGTTAACTGCAACAACCCCTGCTTTGTCGCGGAAGGTTCCCCCTGAACCTCCCGTATGAGACGCAACAGCGTCGGTCCTTGGAGGAGGCACATGCGTAGCTGGTTCCTATTTGTAGCGGCGGCAGCCTTTGGCACCGCATTGCTGGCCCAGGTAACACCGGGGCTCACGATCGACATTGTCATTCACGAACCGACTGCGGCTGACGTCGGCGGCTACATCGCGAATCTGCACCTTGCGAGTGACGCCCGCACGCTCAACCCGGACTACGACCCGCTTGTTTCAAACGGTGAGCCGCAGTATCTGCCGGCCTACGGCAATGGGGGTGGTATCAGTAACGAGCTCGACAGTATCAGTGGTGAGTTCTACGCGCTCGCAAGCACGACCACCCACGATCTCGCGATCATGACCAACACAACCGGCGCCGATATTGACATCGATACCGCGAACGCGGCCTTCGGCGGCGCGGGGTTTGCGCTGGCCAGCTCACGTCCGGCGATTGACGTACCAAACGCGCCCGAGAGTGCATCACCCGACCAGACCGCTGTGGGTACGATTTTCCCGTATGACCCGACCACGATCAACGTGCCCAACGGCAGCAGCGTCGCTATCTTCCTGATCCGCACCAAGTGGCGCAGTTCGCTGGATACCAGCCCGCGCGACTACATCTGGACGTTCAACTTCGCTGATACCGGCGGCACCGTGTACACCGTTGAAGGCAAACTGCAGGTACCACCAGTCGGCGGCGACAGTGGCAGCGGCGGCTGCGTTTCCGACCCGGACGGTTTCCCGCACGGCCTGTGGATCCTGGCCACCGGTGGTCTGGCCGCTGTGGTAACACGCCAAAAGGTCCTAAAGAAGGCCAAGGCGTAAGCAGCAATCATTCGCAAAGACGAAAAGCCCCCGGCGCTGAGCCGGGAGCTTTCTTGCTTGGTAGGGACACGCTGCTGCGGGCCAGAGGCAAAGGCCAGCCACTGAGAAAACTACCTCCCAGCTCTCTGTGGCGAAACTCGAATCTCACGCGAAGACGCGAAGCCGCCAAGAAAGGCAACTGCCTGTCAGAACTGGCAGGATGGATAGGGATAAGGTCACAACGCAGCGCGTACTGCCGTGTGCTCGCATCCTCTAAGATCCTGAGCATCCTGACGCAGTTAATGGCGGACATCGCGGACTTGGCGAGAGGCAAAAAAACAGCCGCCAAGACGCCAAGCAGGCCCCGAGGGGGTCAGACCCTGTTTTCGGTTGAGCTAACTCTGGATCGGTGTGTGCCTTCGCCCCGAAAACAGGGTCTGACCCCTTCTCTTCGTGTTAAGCGATCTGCGACTCTACGGTGTCAGTGTCAGCGGAATGGCCGTTACACCGCCGCTGCCCTTGGCTGCGAGCAGTACGTAGCGGTTTGTTCCGGCGCTGGCCAACGGTGCGCCGTCAGTCGTGACATCGATGTTCAGCCCGTTGATGGCGCCGTAAAGCGCATTGTCGACGAGGGCCGGGCCGCTGGCACTACTGTCGACGGGATACATGTTGGCGCCGGCGTCAGAAAAGATCGCGCCGGCATTGCCGCTGGCAACTTGCGTCGGTGCCGTCGCTGCGGCAAGCGTGAGAGTGCTGCCTACCGGCACGGTCGTGGATGGCGAAAGCGCCAACAACACCTGCGAAGTAAAGAAGCTCTGCACCAACTCCTGCGTCAGGATGATGTAGTTGCCCCCCACCGGATCCCAGGCGCAGATCCCGCCGGACAGAGTCGTGGAAAGGTCGAAATTGCTGCCGCTCAATGTGCTGGTGCTGACTTCAACGTACTGCCCGATGATGCCGCTGCCGTCATCGGCCGTGAGCAGCGCTTCGTCCGTTGCGTTATCGGGCACCGCCAGCCCCTTGAGTGTCGCCCCGGTGAAAGCTGTAACCGCGCTGCCGATGGCAACGCCGTTCCAGTTGAAGACCTGGACCATTACGTCCGTGTCGTTCTGCCACGCCACGACAAAGTCATCCTCATTCTCGTGATACACAACGCGCGGGGCGGAACCTGTTCCGAGATTCAGTTCGCCGCCTGTGTTGAGGCTGTCTCCGCCATAGTCGTAAAAGATTGCGATTACATTTGCAGTCGCCGCATCGCCGCCGGTGGCGCCGACAATGCACATGTCCTGCACGTCGTCGGCGGCGCAACCGAGCCCGCCGGCCGGGTCCAGGGCAGCTGTCGGCTCATAGCTGTTCTGCGTCGTGGTAGCCATGGTGTCGGCGTTGATGTCAACGATTTCCAGCGTGCGGTTTGTGGTGCCGACATCCGACAGCCAGACGCCAAGATAGTCGCCTGTATCAATGTCGAAGCACACGGCCGTTTCGTCGGCCACTTCCGTGGTGGTGATATCCACCGCCGTGCCTGCACTGAATCCCCCACCGCCACCCGTACCGCCGGCGCTGGTCGTGAACGTGTAGTTCAGAGTCTTCGTGGAAGGCGTCGCGCTGACCACTGTCCCCGTGATGGTTCCTGCACCAACCTGCGTGCCGCTGTCCCAGCTTGTGAAGGTCACTGTCACGCTGCCAACAATCGCGACGTCGCTGCTGAAACTGGTTCCACTTTCCGTGACGGTAACAATGCGGTTGTTCGGGTCGGCCAGGTTGCCTGAATCGAAGCTGGCGTCATCGAAGGTGATCGGGTCCAGCGCGACGTTCGGAAACGTATCAGGCATGACAATCACAACCTGTTCAGTCCCGGCGCCATCTTGCAGATTCAGTGTACGGCGGCTCGCGAGGTCGGTAACCGTACCGCCAATGGCTGTGCCACTGCTGATGCCTGTCGTGAACGTGAAGTTAATAGCAAGGCTCGCGCTGCCACCTTGCTCAATCACTGTTCCCACAAGGCTGCCGCTGCTGCCGCTGCCGGTGAACGTATCAAGCTGAAAGACCACAGCCGCGGCCGGGCTGTCTGAAGTGTAGGTCACGCCGCCGGTCTGGACGGTGACGGCGCGATTGTTCGGGTCCAGCGCGTTGCCGGCGTCAAAGCTGGCATCGTTCAGGTTTACTACAGTCGGCGGCGTCGTTGTCAGCGCCGTCGGCAGGGCGACATTCACGCTGAAAACAGTACCAGTATCGGCAAGCTGGAAGATCGTCGATGTAAGGACCGTGCTGACGGTACCGGTCAAGGCCGTCACCGGTGTCGTCGTGCTGCCGCTGCCTCCATCGCTCATGGCAAAGCGTGAGAAGCTGCTGACAAGTGCGCGAACGCGCCCCGGCCCCGCAACCGTGTACTCGGTGTCCGCTGTCGGGGATGCAGAAGCAAAACTGAGTTCATTGATCGTACTGCCGTCGATCTGCAACAGGCTGATGTCGCTTTGTGCCTTGCCGTTGCTGCTGGCGAGGTTGCTGTCCCAAGACAGTTCAAACACCGCAAACGGCGCGAGGTTCAACCCGGTGACCGCTGCTCCTGTGCTGTCCGTGACCTGCACTTCAACCAGCGGCGAATACAGCGTTCGCCCGGCGACGGTCTCATCGACTACCTTAAGCTTCACATTGCTGCCCGGCTCAAGCTGCCCTGTGCCAGTGCCGATGGCGAACTGACTGATTTCAAGCCGCGCCACACCGATATCCACAACCAGATCTTGCCCGGCCACAACAGTGGCGCTGTCGTCTGTGGGTTTGTCGCCGTCATCCAGCGTGCAGGCTCCGAGCGACAGTACGAGTGCGAAACAGGCAAGTACGATTCGGTAACGCATGCAGTCTCCAATACGGGCTTCCCCGACAGCGTGTCCCAGTGGTCGGGAACGGCGGCGAATCCTAACGGTGCTGTGTATTCGCTTTACATGGTTGGAACGACCGTAGCCAGCGCAGGATGGGATAAATCGCAGACCCCGTGGGCTGACTGCCGCTTGCACATGCGGGCCTGATGCAGGCTTGCAAAGCTTGACACGGATGTGATGTGGGGTACGCTTAAGCTGTTTCCTAGCAAATAGCGTACCGATTTTTAGGAATTCGCTTGACTATCTATCCAGACAGCCTCGCCAGACTCGTCGAGAGCCTCAAAAAGCTCCCCGGAATAGGCAATAAGACGGCCGAGCGCCTCGCATTTCACCTGATAAAATTGTCAGACGAAGACGCCATGGGGCTCGCCCGGGCCATCCGGGACGTGAAACAGAATCTTACGCATTGCAGCATTTGTTCCAATTTCACCGAGCACGACCCGTGCCCAATTTGCAGCGACACTCAGCGCGACAAATCCATTGTCTGCGTCGTCGAGCAACCCAAGGACCTGATGGCCTTCGAGAAGGCTGCGGCCTTCAAGGGCGTCTATCACTGCCTATTGGGGCACATCGCTATGCTTGAAGGCATCAGCCCTGAAGACCTCACGATTGAGCCGCTGCTGAAGCGTGCAAAAAGCGGGCAGATCAAGGAAATCATCATCGCCACAAACCCCGACCTTGAGGGTGAGGGCACGGCGGTCTATCTG
The DNA here is from genome assembly GCA_020425695.1 of Planctomycetota bacterium. GTDB lineage: Bacteria > Planctomycetota > UBA8742 > UBA2392 > UBA2392 > JACKID01. The sequence continues at coordinate 20,602 of JAGQRE010000039.1, read as the reverse complement.
CGCGATGTCCTTGGCGACATTGCCCAGCAGAACAAGATCAAACTGACACGCATCGCGCGCGGCGTGCCGGCCGGCGCAGAAATCGAAAACGTCAGCAGCGCAATCTTAAGTGACGCACTGACAGGACGCGCCAGCTTCGAAGGAGGACGCTAGTTGGATTGCGGATTTTCGATTTTGGATTTTGGATTGGCGCCGCCGCTCGCTGACACAGGCGCGTGCGCGTGTAGTTCAATCCAAAATCCAAAATCCAGAATCCAGAATAGAACGGTGCGTCCATGAGCGGCTCAGGCATGAGTCTCGGCATGCAGGTCAGCCAGCGCCTTGAGCAACGCCAGGTGCTGAGCCTGCAGACGATTCAGAGCCTGAACATCCTGCAGATGAGTACCGCCGATCTACAGGACCTCGTGCGGGACGAGTTACTCGAAAACCCGACATTGGAGATGGCTGAAGCGGAAGGCCCTTCACAGGCCGAGAGAGAAGCCGAAATCCACGAAAAGCTGGCGTCCGAGCGCGACGGCGAAGCGACCACCGAAGCCGGCGAGACGTACGAAGAAGTCTACGAGTTTCTGCAACGCAACACGGACATCGACGAGTACGTCCCGCGAAGCGCCAAGGTCGCTCAGGACGGCGAACCGGACGCCAAGCAGGAGGCTTTCAATCAGGTCGCGGCACCCGACGTGCAACTGGTCGATCACCTGCGCGAGCAACTGCGCATGCAGGAAATTGATGATCTGGACTGGCCGCTGATCGAGGCGATCCTGTATTCACTCGACCACCGCGGTTACCTCGAGTACCCGCTTGAAGACATCATCAAGGCGTTCGACGGCAGGTACAGTCTGGACGAAGCCGAATGGGCGTTGGGTGTTGTCCAGTCGCTGGAGCCGCGAGGGGTCGGCGCGCGTGACCTCAGCGAGTGCCTGCTGCTACAGATCGGTAAGGACGACCCGGACTATCCCGAGTTGAAGCGTCTGCTCAGCAACCACTGGGAAGATGTTCTCAAGAACCGCCTGCCCAAGATTGCCAAGGATATGGGCATCAGTCTTGATGAGGTAAAGCTGCTGATCGACCTGCTTGGCACACTGAACCCCCACCCGGGCGCGCTGTACAACGAATCACCGACCCAGATGGTCACGCCTGACGTCATCGTTGAAGAGGACGAGAACGGCAAGTTCGTCGTGCGTATGACACGCGAAAACGTGCCGCGCCTGACGATCAGCCCGAGCTATCTCAAGATGCTGGAGGGGCGCAAGGGCGACAAGGACACGCTCAACTTCGTGAAGGGCAAACTGAACAATGCGCGCCAACTTATGGACGCCATTAACCAGCGACAGAGCACCCTTGAGCGAGTCGCCAACGAGATTCTGAAACGCCAGGAAGAGTTCATGAGCCGCGGCGTCTCGGCCCTGAAGCCGATGAAAATGCAGGACATCGCCGACGAGCTTGGCATCCATCACAGTACCGTCTGGCGCGCCGTGTACGGCAAGTACATGCAGACGCCGCAGGGCATCAAGGCGATGAACACGTTCTTCACCGGCGGGTTGCCGAAGGACGACGGCGAAACCAGCCGCGAAGCCGTAAAGCTGAAGGTGAAGGAGATCGTTGACGGCGAGACAAAGAAGAAGCCGCTGAGCGACATGGCAATCGCCAAGAAACTTGACGAAGCGGGCATCAAAGCCAGCCGCCGCGTGGTTACAAAGTACCGCGAAGAACTTGGCATCCCCGACAGCCGCGTCCGACGCGAGCACTAGCCATATTCGGCTACATAACCCCATTGGCAAGCAGCGATCACGCAACGATAATCAACGCCCCCAAGACTGAACTTTCATGCGCAAACTTGCACTGCTGATCCCGCTTGTCGTTGCCGCCGTTGTCGTCGGTGCGGTGCTGCACACACCCCAAGCCGATGCCGAGGACGTCATTGCGCACGCCCTTGACGCGTCAACCAAGGCGACGAGCGTTCGCCTCGGCGACTTTACCTGGATTGAAGATTGCGGCATCGGTATTGAGCTTCCGCCCGCACCAGAAGGTGACGGCAGCTTTCCAAAACTGCTGGCTGGCAAGCGCATCGACGACTCGCGCAGCAGCGCCTTGTGGGAGCTCGGCCCAGACGGCTTCAGCGCCCTGAAAACCAAACTGGAGGCCGATGGCGCGACATTCGGCGGCAGCGAGCCTTGGCCGTTTCGTCCCCGTCGCTTCCCTGACGAAGTCAGTGCCCAGCGCAGCATCATCACGCTGCCGGCAGGCAAAAGCGGCCTCGTACTGGACTGGGAGGCATTCGGGCGCAACTACGCGCTTGTAGTGGAAGACAGCAGCCAGAACCAGGCGTCACTGCGCATGGATGAACTTCGCCGCGAATTGGTGATTCTGCCCGGCGTCGTGCCGGGTGCGATTGCTCCTCTGTTCTTTGAGGGACGCTATGCCTGCGTGCTAAAAGACTGGAAACGAAGCGGCGAACGCCTGCACCGCAAGACCGGGCAAGGCTGGCTAAGCCTTCGAGTGTTCCAGGTCGATCTTGCGGACTTCGAAAGCGTGGGACGCCTGCAGTTTGAACTCGAAGCCAAACTCGACGCCGCAGGCTTCAAACGCTCGGCTGGCATGAAGCCCCTGATCGCCGGCAGCGAAGGGTTCATTGGCGAGTACTACAGCAACGACGGATTTGTCCAACGCATCGCCTACGCGCGCCTCGACGGTGCATACATGGTCGCGCTGATGCAGGCACCCGAGACGGCCCGTTCGACATTGGCAGCCGAAATGGACGGGCTCGCCAATACGCTGGCGCAGACAACCATCGGCAACCCGATTGGCGGGCGCCCGATGCTGTTCAGTTCCGTTGTACGCAACATTCGCTGCATCGCATGGCAGGATGGTCGCCGCGTGCTGTGGGGCGTGCTGTTTGACGACGGACGGCAGCAGCCAGTAATGTGGCGACAGGACGGCATTGTCTGGAACATGCAGATGACGCAGCGACGCCAGATGGTGAAAGAGCGTCAGGGCACTGTGAACTCAAGCCGCGCCTTGAACCCGCTTGTTGATGCCGACGTGCGCGAGTTGCAACTGCCCGATGACGTCACCGGCGAAGTCGAGCTTGCCCTGACAGTCGGCGGCGAACGCACCGTAACCCGCCTGACCATCAAGTAGCGCTACTGAACCTTGATTGACACCTTGCCGCTGTTCTTGGCAAGAAATGGGTTCTCGTTGGCGGCAGCCTCCCAGCCGAAGATGCGATTGCACTCTTCCTTCCGCCTGACAATCTCGGCCGGCGTCAGCTCCGTTTCGCTGTAGCGATAGATCTTGCGCCCCAACGCAGGCGGGCTAAGCCCGGCACCCGTGAACACCAGTCCGGGATGCATCAGGTCCCCGTTTACTTCACAGTTTACCGGCGTCTCACCAAGCGAAGCCGTCAGCGTGCCGCGTAGTGTCGCGTGGTAGGTCGGCGCGTTCGGGTTGAAGATCAATCGCCCCGCAAAGTCGCCATCAAGCCCAAGGCATTCCACACGCCCGTCTTTCATTTCAAGCTCACCGCCAGCGCGAAGCTTGCCGACCCGTTTGCCGGTTTCCTTGGTAAAGGTCCCGGTCAGTTTGCCCGTGAGCGTCCCTGACAGCGGGTGTGAGTTCACTGCAAGCTTCTGCACGTCGACCTCCCACTCCAGGTCGATCTTCCCGAACTGCTCCGCCACCAGCACGATGTTCGGTTGAACGTCACTCAGGGAATCCTTCTCAAGCGGGTTCCAACTGATAGGTACGTTGATTTCACCCTGTGACACAGTGGCTTTCAGCTTACCGGACAGCTCCGGCACGACGCCGTTCAGCGTCAGCTCGCCGCTGCCCATGGCGTTCATTTTCTTGCCGGTCGCGAGCGTTGCCTCGGGGGCTGTAAGGGTCAGGTTCCTGAACGTCCAGGTTTCGCCGCCGGTCAATTCAATGCGCCCCGCAAGCTCACCCAACGGTAGTTTGAAACTGTGCTCAGGGTCGAGTTGCATGGCCGTATAGTGGTAATAGCTGTAGTCCTCAATGCGGCAACGCAGGTCAAACACTAGGTGGTTCAGGTCGCCGCTGATGCCCACCTGCCCGCGCAACAGACCGTCGTAGGTGTCCACTTTCCGCCACCGTGCCCAGAGCGGGTTCAGTTGCACTTCGTCGAGCGTGCACAGCATGCCGCTCTCGGCGCCCGGCTTCAGCGTGCCGCGCAGAATGCCCGAGCCGACTTCTTCGTCACGAGCCCGCAAATCCGCCTCGACACGAAACCCGCTGCCGTCGTCGCCAATCGACAGCCCGCCCTGCAACGCAAGCTCAACAGGACGGTCCAGAATGTTCACGACCGCGCGTTTCAAACCAACGTTGATCGCCCAGCCACCGGGGCCGCTCGCGGCGCGCAAGCTGCCGATGTCGAATGTCGCCGTGGTAGGGCTGCCGAAGACTTCAACGCTACCGCCCTCGATAGCTACTTCTGCCGGTGTGCCACCTGGAGATTCCAGACCTTCAAGAAACTTCTCCAGCTTGCCGCCTGACGCGTCGGCCTTCACGCGCAACACATTGCCGCGAATCACGTAGCCTTCGGGACGATAAAACAGGAACAGCCCGGCCTGTATGTCCACGCTTTCAATCGAGACGAAGCCGTTGATTTCAGGCAGCTCAACGCGCAACCCATCAAAGTTCATTTCGCCGGTCGTGGCCTCACCGTAGAAGTCGTCATAGCTGACCTCGCCGCCAAGGGTCTCCGAAAGCTGGCTCACGGCCTGGTCTCGCGCGAGCGCAAGCACCGGGTTCACACCGGCCAATGTCATCCCACGTACGCCGAGTACGCCTAGAAACAGCGTCAACGCCAAAGGCCAGAACCGCCGAAACTTGGGGACCACCACCAGCACGGCGGGGAGCGCCATGAAAGCGCCGAACAGGAACGCGCCGGCAGATAGCGCCAGTCCCACGGAGACTTGAGGCCCCAAACGCCTGCGCGCTGGAATGGGATCACTGACGGACTGCGTTGTCTCTGTTGTCATTGGCTGCTACAAACGCCCGCAAAGCGAGACATTATGGCCCTGTATACCGGAAACAACAGCACCAAGATTCTGGCGCAAGCCGTGCCGAACACTTTGCCACTGCTGCCACTGGTCAGCGTGGTGGTGTTCCCATACCACGTCGCCAGCTTTTCTGTGCACCGCAAACCGAACATTGAACTGCTTAACAGCCTGCCAATGACCGACACTATGCTGTGCCTCGCCACCCAGCGCGACCAGCAAAGAGAAAGTGTCGGCGGCGCCGATGAGCTGTACCAGATTGGCGTCAGCGGGCGACTGATCCACAAGATGAACTTGCCCGACGGCACCATCCAGGTCGCCGTGCAGGGGCTTACCCGGGTCAAGATCAAGAAACTGACATCGCTTGAACCGTTCGCTGTAGCTGAAGTTTCACCGGCGCACACGGTCGGCGGCGAAGACGACTCACCCGCCATGCAGCGCATGATTGTGGAAGCACTCGAGAAATTCGAAACGCTGGTAAGCCTTGACCCGAACTACAGCAACGAACTGGTGAACGTCCTCAAGATGAACATCAAGGGCCCCGGCCGCTTCGCCGACCTGCTGGCCACCTACATGTCGTTGCCGATCAAGACGAAAGCCGAGATTCTCTGCGAGCTTGACTGCAAGAAACGCCTCAAGCTCGTGATCAAATTGATCGAAGACGAAATCGCACGTCTGGCCGTTGACCGCGAAGTGCAGATGCGCACGCAGGTCGCCATTGAGAAGTCGCAGCGCGAGTACTTCCTGCGTCAGCAGTTGAAGGCCATCCGCAGCGAACTCGGCGACGTCGAAGGCACCGAAGCCGAAGTCGAAAAACTCAAAGAACGCCTCGATGACGCCGGGCTTCCACCCGAAGCCCACAAAGAGTGCGAGGCCGAGATCGACCGCCTAAGCCTGATTTCCGAGGCCAGCGCCGAATACAACGTCGTGCGCACGCACATCGACTGGTTGCTGAACGTCCCCTGGCACAAGGCCAGCGAAGACAACCTCGACCTGAAGCGCGTACGCGAAATCCTCGATAAAGACCACTTTGGCCTCGAGAAAGTCAAAGACCGCATCATCGAGTTTCTTGCCGTGCTGAAACTCAAGAAAGAACTCAAGGGGCCCATTCTCTGCTTGGTCGGCCCGCCCGGCGTTGGCAAAACCAGCCTCGGTCGCAGCGTCGCACGCGCCATGGGGCGTGAGTTCCAGCGTATCAGCCTCGGTGGTCTGAGTGACGACGCCGAAATCATGGGCCATCGCCGTACCTACGTCGGCGCCATGCCGGGGCGCATCATCCAGGCCATGAAGAAGGCCGAGTACGTCAACCCGATCCTGATGCTCGATGAAGTTGACAAGCTTTCGCAAAGCATGCGCGGTGACCCCGCCGCGGCCTTGCTTGAGGTTCTCGACCCCGAGCAAAACCACACGTTCCAGGATCGCTATCTGGACGTGCCCTATGACCTCAGCAAAGTTCTGTTCATCTGCACGGCCAACATGCTGGACACCATCCCGGGGCCCCTGCGCGACCGCATGGAAGTGATCCGACTGGCTGGCTACACGCTGGAAGAAAAAGAAGAGATCGCGAAGAAGTACATCGTGCCACGCCAGATCGAAAACGCCGGTCTAAAGAAGGGCAAAGTCAAATTCCTCAAAAGCACACTTCGCGAAATCGTGCGCGGCTATACCCGCGAGGCCGGCCTGCGCAACTTTGAGCGACGTCTCGGCGGCATCTGCCGCAAGCTGGCAACGAAAGTGGCGGCCGGCGAAATCAGCGCCGATGAAGTCGTGAAAGTGAAAGCCGACGACCTGCTGGAGTATCTCGGGCCGCGTCTCTGGCTGCCCGATGCAAGCTCACGCAAGCCGGAAGTCGGCGTCGTGAACGGGCTGGCATGGACCAGCATGGGCGGCGACACGCTGCTGATTGAAAGCACGCGCTACAAAGGCAAGGGCAACGTGAAGGTCACGGGCAGCCTCGGCGACGTGATGAAGGAAAGCGTCAGCACGGCGATGAGTTTCGTCCGCTCGAACGCGGAAGTGCTGAACATCCCGATCGAAGACTTCGAGAACTTCGACGTACACGTGCACTTCCCGGAGGGCGCAGTGCCCAAAGACGGCCCGTCAGCAGGCGTCAGCATCACAACGGCACTGGTCAGCCTGTTCACCGGCAAGAAGGTCCGCGGCAACATCGCCATGACCGGCGAAGTAACACTGCGCGGCAAAGTGCTGGCCGTAGGCGGCATCAAAGAGAAAGTTCTCGCGGCCTACAGAAGCGGGCTGAAAGAAGTCCTGCTTCCCAAGATCAACGAAAAGGATCTGCGGGACGTACCCGACGAAGCCAAGAAGGCCCTAAAGATCACACTGACCGAAGACGTAAGAGAGAACTTAGAGAAGGCCATCATAGGCCTAAAGTTCAAAGCCGAAGCCCCACCCAAAAAGGGCCGCAGCGCTAAGCAGCGTAAGCCCAGCAGCAAGTCGGACGAGTAAAGTTCACAGAATACATGTCCACAGATTTCACGGATTACGCAGATGGTCTTCTGAGTAATCTGCGCAATCTGTGGATCGTTGTTTCATGCCGCCAGCGCCCGGTGATTCCACACGGCTTGTTCGTTGGTTGGGTTGGGGTATCCTTGGGCTTGATGGCGGATCAAACAGACCATGTTGAAGCTACGCAGCAGGAGTCGGGTGGCCCTCGACTGATTGTTGAAGTGCTTACCAGCTCGTTGGCTGGGCGGCGCTTTGCGTTTAGCTCAACAGACCTTCGCGCCGGCATCATGATCGGGCGCGCACCTGACTGCAAAATCCGCTTCGACGGCGCGCGCGACCTGAAAGTCTCCGGGCACCATGCGTTGCTTGAAGAACGCGACAGCGGCATCTTCCTGCGCGACCAGGGCAGCAGCAACGGTCTGTACGTCAACAAACAACGCGCCACGGCCGAGGGCACGCGCCTATACGACACCTTTGAAATTTCGCTGGGTCAGGAAGGCGCGTTGCTGAAACTCGTCATTCCCGGCGAGCCTGCCCCACCAGAGCCAAAGGTCAGAGCGCCCAAGTCAGCCAAAGCAACGATGGCTGAAGACGACGAAGATCCCGAAAGCCTGGCGTTGCTGGTCAATGAAGTCGGTGCGCAAGTTGGCGCCGGCAACAAGACCAAGCACATGATCAAGGCCGTCGCGGAACGCCTTGAGGCACGCGCCGCCGCGCGACGCGCCAGCCTGATCACACTGGTCGGCGCGCTCTTCATGCTGATCATCGCCGCGGGCGCAATCGGCGTCTGGTACTACCAGCACCAGGAGACACTTCACGCCGAAGAGAAAGCCGTCAGCACGGCCGAGCTTGATGAGGCCGAGCGCAAACGCGAAGAAGCAGAGCGCGAGCGCCAGCAGGCCGACACAGAACGCCAACGCGAAATCGACGACCTGCGCAACAAGATGAGCAAGCTGGAAGGCGCACTGGCTGAGCAAGTCGAGACGCTGAAATCAGAGCAGGAAAAGCGCTTTGAGGAACTCAAGAAAGACGTAGACGACGTAACCGTCGCGCGCGTGAAAGAGATTTCCGACGCGCAGTTGAAAGAGCTGAAGGAAGCGACAGCCGAGCAACTGCGGAAGCTGGAAGAGTGGCAGGGTGCACCATCAGAAGGCGCTTTCCGCGAGTTGGCTGAGCAATACAACAACTCAGTGTTTCTGGTGTTCGTGCAATATCCGCTGATCGATGAAGACGGCAAGCAGGTCGGTATCGAGAGCGGCACTGGCACGGGCTGGCTGGCAAAAACCAGCGACAAGAAAGCCTGGATCGTCACGAACAAGCACGTGATCAAGCCGTACCTGTTCAAGCGTGAGTTGTCGATCAGCCATGCCATCCGAGGCGTCAAGCCGGCGCCGCTCAAGGACTGGGTGATCGCCGCCTGGCACCCCGGCACCAAGCTGCGCGAGAAAGTCGGCGACACGCGCCTGAGCGTAACCGAGGCCTGGGCGACGCTGCCGGGCGGGCGCGGCGGCATGGGTTCAATCACCGTGAAAGGCTTCGCGCCGGATGACTGGAACGTCTTCGGCGACGACTACGCCAACTATCTGGAAGCAGCAGGTTTCAAGACTGACCTGCCCGAGCCGATCATTGAACGCGTCAAGCAGGCCGGCTACCACAACATGGACACGTTCAACGACCTGTGCGTGCTTGAGTTCGAGCGCCGCGACATCAAAGAGCTTGGCAAGCCACTGCCGATTGCAAGCGACGCCGACCTAGAGGCACTGCATGTTACTGACAAAGTGATGGTGCTTGGTTATCCGCTAGGGCTGAGTGTCATCAAGGGAACCACCGTAACCACCAGCCCGGCCACGGGCGACATCCGCAGCCTGCAATTCGAAGTGGGCGTGATCGGTACGTCCGCGCCGATCATTCCCGGCAACTCCGGCGGCCCGCTAATCAACCTGGACGGCAAGGTCATCGGCGTAACCACGCGCCAATTCAAAGATACACTCGGAGAAGCCATCTCGGCTGACCACGCGCGCAGATTAGTCGATCAACTGGCGAAGTAGCTACTCGTCTCTCTCGATCTGGTGAAAGCCAAGGCTAAGCACTTCTTCAACTGTTGTTGTGCCGTCACGCAGCTTCTCAAAGGCGTGGTCAATCAGCAGTTTCATACCACTCTTGCGTGCTACCTCGCCGAGTTGGGCGTCATTGGCATGATCCGAGATCATCGGGCGTATGTCGTCATCGACAACAAACAGTTCCTCCACAGCGACTCGGCCTAGGTAGCCGGTGTAGTCACACGCGTCACAACCCTTGGTAACCGCGATATCGAAGTCGACTTCGCGTCCGAAGAAGCGCTTCAGGTCTGCACGTTCATTCTTGCCGGGCGTGCGTTTCTGACCGCAGTGCGGGCAAACACGACGAATGAGCTGCTGGCTTAGCGCGGCGTTAAGCGTCGCCGCAATCAAGTAGTGCTCAAGCCCCATGTTCGCCATTCGTGTGACACTGCTGATGGCCGTGTTGGTGTGCAGTGTGCTGAAGACCGGGTGGCCGGTAAGGCTCGCGCGCACCGCGACCTGAAGTGTTTCAAGATCGCGTACCTCGCCCAGTATCAGCACGTCGGGGTCCTGACGCAGCAGAGTTCTCAGGCACTCGGCGTAGTCCAGCCCGATGTTCGGCTTTACGTTGATCTGGTGTATGCCCGGCAGGTGGTACTCAACCGGGTCTTCGACGGTGACTATGTTGCTTGCGTGCCGGTCCAGCTCACGGAGAAAACTGTACATGGTTGTGGTCTTGCCGCAGCCAGTCGGTCCGCACAGGAGAAATATGCCGTGCGGGGCATGGATCAAGTTGCGCATTCGGGCAACCGATTCCTCCTCAAAACCCAGTGTGTCAAGTCGCAGGCGCGTGAGTGACCGGTCCAGCAAACGCACAACAACTTTCTCACCGGTTACGCCGGGCATCGTCGACACGCGTGAGTCAACGCTTCGGCCAGCAAAACGAATGCTCAGGCTACCTGATTGCGGTTTGCGGTGCTCCGCAACATCAAGCTCGGCCAGAAGCTTCAACCGTGCGATGACTTCATCTCGATATCCCGGCGGTGGCGCAGGCATGTTTCGCAGTTGACCGTCGATGCGAAAGCGAACATTTGTCGTGAACTCGCGCGGCTCGACGTGGATGTCGGAGGCGTGGCGTTGGAGCGCGGCATACAGCAGGCTCTCGATGTAGCGGACGGCGGGCGCACTCTTGTCGCGCTCACCGGGGCGCTGGGTTGACGGGATGTGGGTACGCTCAAGTTCGCGCTCAGTGTCGCGCCGAAGCTCGGCCGTTACTTCATCAAGCGGGCGCGGAAGTTCTTTGTAGGCGGAATCGAGGGCTGCATTGATTTGGGACTCAGTGGCGACTGACGGGCGTACTGCAAAACCGGAAACATTCTTTATCTTCTGAAGGACAAGCTGATCTGTCGGGTCAGACATCGCCAACAATAGTTGGGTGGCACCATCGGTATTCTCAACGCCAATGACCACGACACGGTGTGTAAGCGCGAGTTCTTCCGGAACCAGCCTGATTGATTCGGGGTCCAAAGCGTCGGCCATTGAGAGGTCAACAAGTTCTATTTCGAGTCTCTCGGCCAAGGCGCTTGCCAACTCGTCCTCTTCAATGAAGCCGAGTTCGATCAACGTTTCGCCTAGGCGAGTGCCTCGGCTCTTTGACACATCAAGTGCATGCTCTAACTGAATAGGGTTCACACGCTCAGCGTCAATAAGAACATCACCGAGGCGACGCATAGTACCAGTCGTTATTTCGTTCATGGTTCTCCCGTTTCAGTTGAAACGGGCTACGCGCTGAACAGTATTCCTGCTCTCACGCATGGGATTGTGCCTGCGCGGTGTGAACGCTTTATCCCGGCGGGTTTGCGTCAAAGTCCAATGTTTGCCCCTCCTGGTCCTCCGTCTCGAACACAACCTCTTCTGTACTGCCCTGTTTATGTGCTCGAGTGAGTGAAGCCGCATCCTCAGCCTTTTGAAAGCCAAGGCTCAGCACTTCCTCTACCGTGGTAACGCCTGCCTTCAGCTTACGCCATGCGTTGTCGATGAGGAACTTCATGCCGTCCGCACGGGCGGCTTCAACGAGTTTCATTTCTTCGATGCCGTGGCTGATCATTTCGCGTACTTCATCGCTTGGCTCGAAGAGCTCGTTCACAGCGAGGCGTCCCTTGTAGCCTGTGTAACCGCATTCGGGGCAGCCGACGCGTTGCATGACTTCGAAATCTACAGTCTGGCCAAGGCAGCGCTCCAATGCTTCGCGCGCCAGCGGCTGCAATGGTTCAGGTTTCGCGCAGGCTTTACAGACCTTGCGAACCAGACGTTGGCTCAGGATGGCATTCAGCGTCGCCGAGATCAGGTACGGTTGCAGCCCCATGTTGGTCATGCGTGTAACGGCGCTGATTGCCGTGTTCGTGTGCAGCGTGCTGAATACGAGGTGCCCTGTCAGGCTTGCGCGAACGGAAACCTCCAGCGTCTCAAGGTCACGAATTTCGCCCACCATCACGACATCCGGGTCCTGGCGCAGGATGGTGCGCAGACAGTTGGCGAAGGTCAGCCCGATCTTCGATTTTACGTGGGTCTGGTTGATGCCCTCGACGCGATACTCAACGGGGTCTTCCACGGTCACGATGTTGACGTTGGTTGTGTTCAACTCGCGCAGGAAGCTGTACAGCGTGGTGCTTTTGCCGCAGCCGGTTGGGCCGCAAAGCAGCACAATGCCGTGAGGCGCTGTGATGATGCGGCGCATGGAAGTTACGACGTCTTCTTCAAATCCCAGGTCGTCCAGGTTCAAGGTTGTGCCGCTTTGGTCCAGAAGGCGCAGCACGACCTTTTCGCCGTACACGGTCGGCATGGTGGAAACACGCACGTCGATGTTGCGCCCGAGAAAGCGAATTTTCAGACGCCCGTCCTGTGGCAAGCGGCGCTCGGATATATCCAGCGCACTGATAATCTTGATGCGGCTGACGATGGCGTTCTGCAGCTCTTTGGGCGGTGGTGCGACAACGCGCAGCTCGCCGTCGATGCGGAAGCGACAGCGCAGGTGGTGCTCCTGCGGCTCAATGTGGATATCGCTGGCCTTCATGCGGGCTGCTTCGAACAACATCGAATTCACGAAGCGCACAACCGGCGCGAGGCCTGCCTCGGATTTCAGACGCTGGAAGTCGTCCGCATCACCGAGCTCGGACGAAGTCTCGACCTTGAAATCTTTCAACTCGCCAACCGCTTCTTCCAGGCTGAGCGGGCTTTCGAGATAGGCGGTCTGGAGGGCGTCAGCGATCTGCGCGCGCGTGGCGACGGCCGCGACCGGCTCCATGTTGGTTGATGCACGGATACTGTCGAGCGCCATGAAGTCGCTAGGATCAGACATGGCTACGACGATTCGGTCCGGCGTCTTGCGCTCGGGCTTGCTACGATCAAACCGAATGCCGATCAGCTTGTGACGACGTGCGATCGACTCAGGAATGAAGTGGGCTGCATCCGGGTCAACCACACCGATCCGGTTCAGGTCGATCATCTCAAGTCCCATGGATTCCGCGAGCGTTTCCGTCAGGTCGCTGTCGCTGATCAGCCCGAGTTCAACCAGCACGCCACCGATCAGCCCGCCCATGGATTCTTGCATCTTAAGCGCGTGCTCAAGCTGGTCACGGCGCAACTTGCCTTTGTCCAGCAGCAACTCGCCGATCTTCCGATGCTCTTCTTTCCGCTCTGAATGGCGCGGATGCTGTGTCGTTGACTGGTCCATGAGTTTGCCCCTGCCTTGCCCTTGTCATTGTACGCCCTCAGCCCCGCTGACGACCAGAGCCCATGTACGCACAGCGAACTTCTGTCAAACCCACTACCCAAACGAACCGGGGACGCTGATGCGTCCCCGGTTCGTTGCGGCTCTACTCCTAGGCGCCTACTTCACGCCGCAAGCGCTCCGCTTCTTCCTTGCTGATACTGCCCGCATCTTCAAGTTGTTTGATGCCGTCCTGCGCACGCGAAATGTAGAAACCCGCATCCGGCTTTCCGCCATCAATGAATTTGCGGGCGCCTTCTCCGATGATGTCGTAGACCGCCGTGCGGCGTCGGCCGTCCTTGTGGCGTGCCAAGCGCTGCACCGTTACGCCGCGCAGGGTCTCCGCGAGTTGACGTTTTACCTGTGCGTGCATGCTTTCTGGCGCGGCCTCAATAATGCGCTGGATCGCGTCGGCAGCGTCAACTGCATGAACCTGGACGATGACCAGATGCCCTGTTTCAGCGGCACCCAGTGCCGCGCCGAGCGATTCAAAGTCTTCGATCTCGCCCAGCATCAGCACATTCGGGGCTTGCCGCAGCGCTGACGTGATAACGGCTGCTGCGGTCTGACCATCCAGCCCGACTTCATGCTGCTGAACCAATGCCTTGGCAGGCTGGAACAGATGCCAGCGTGGGCGCTCAACGGTACAGATCTTCACGTTGCTGTTGCGATTGATCCAGTCAACCAACGCGTACAGCGTCGTTGTTTTGCCGGAGCTGTGCGGCCCTGCCACCAGCAGAATTCCGGCGGTCGGCGACAGTAACTCAGTAACGCGCTCGGACAGACCGACTTCCTCAAGTGTCGGAATCTTGCCGCCGTGCAGACGTACCACGACTGTCTTCTCACCGCCCGCTGTCGCCAGCGTGATGTCGGCCACGGTGTCGCCATAGGTGCGCGTCTTCTGCATGTGCCCCTGATACCCGAGGTCATGCATCACACTGTTTCCGAACAGACTGATGCCTACCCAGTGAGTCTGTTCAGCATTGAGCACGAAATCATCAATCGGCTGAAGTTCGCCATCGACACGGGCCATCGGTTTGTAGCCGGGGACCAGATGCAGGTCAGTACCCCGAAGTTCGATCACCTTCTTGATCCAGTCATCGAAGCGTTCCCATGCTGTCGTGTGGTCAGTCATCTTATCCTCTCCAGAACGGGTCTTCGGTATGCCCGGGGCCGAAGCCGCTTAAGCGTGTCCGAAGCTTTTCCCGCGCGTCGTGCAGGCGACGCTTGACGGTGCCTTTGGGCAACCCGAGTGCGCCTGCGATTTCGTCAATTTTCTGGCCCTGCAGATAGTGCCTCTCAATCACCTGCTGCTGGGCCGAACTCAGTTCCTGAACCGCCCCCCGGACCGCTCGTTTCAACTCGTTCGCGACTACCGGGTCGTCATCCACCACAGTCGGTTCAGCGTCTTGCAGCGTGTCCGGGCGTCGTTTTCGTGCCTGCCGAAACGCGGCCGTGCGAACCAGAGTGCGCAGCCAGCCAGGGAAGGCCGCCAGATCGCGCAGCGTGTGAAGCTGTGTGTATGCGACCATCAGGGCCTCCTGTACTGCATCTTCTGCCAGGGCGGGATCTGTCGCCTGTTTTGCCCAAGCTAACACTTGCCCCCGGAACGCCGTTGCCACGTAGCTGAACGCCTGGACGTCTCCGCCCTTCGCCTGTTCAAGCTGTTGAGTCAGTTCGGCGTCCATGGGCACTAGTAGGAGACGGTAAGCAGTAAAAAGGTTCGGTAGTTTTTCTGGTAACTTGCGCACAGCATACGCAGCGGCCTAAATGGACGCATGCACGTAGTCTTTGCCCACCATGAACCGATTGACGCCGGACGCGCACGCTGGGTTGCGATTGTCCGCAGCCTCGCGAGCGTGGCTGAGTTAACGCCGGTTACCTGGTTCACGCCGGATCCAGCCGAGCGCGTGAAAGCCTATGCCAGTGAACATCTTGGGCTGATGCTGCCTGATTCGCTGAGCATCGTCACGTTGCCAAGCGTACACAAGCGCATGGGGCTAACGCTGAATAGCGTGTTCTTCCGGGCCTTTCGCAAGGGCGTCGCGAAATCCGGCGCGGATGTGCTTTGGCTGCGCAGCGACAAGCTCGCCGCCCATGCTGCGCACCGCAAGTTGAAAATCCCGTTGGTTTACGAAGCGCATCTCATTGGTGAACTGTGGGCACGCGACCGCAACGCCGGCGAACGCAAGGCTGCACGTCTGCACGACCTTGAACGCGACCTGTACCAGCACGCCAGTGCCGTGGGCGCGATAACGCAGGGCCTGCTGGACGATATCCGCGCACGCTTCAACTACGCGGGGCCAGCCGACGTCATCCCGAGTGCGGTAGATACCAGCATGTTCAAGCCGGTCTGGAACGGCGGAGACGCTGAGACCGTGGTCTGGGTTGGTACGTTCCAGTTCTGGAAGGGGCTGGACGTTCTATTGGCAGCGATTGCCATGTCGCCCAGTCTTCGCCTGAAGATCGTCGGCGGCGGCAAACCCGAGGACGATCAGCGACTGCGCGATGAAATAGCAAAACTCAGCATCAGCGACCGCGTTGAACTGACCGGGCGTGTGTCCCAGAAGGACATATCTTTACACGTCAAGGGCTGCGCATGCGCCGTTCACCCACTGCCGCCTGAACACAGCATCAGCGCCCGCTTCACATCTCCGCTGAAGATTTTCGAATACATGGCGATGGGGCTACCGATCGTCGCCGCGGACGTTCCGAGCGTGCAAGAGGTCCTGCATGACG
This sequence comes from Planctomycetota bacterium, assembly GCA_020425695.1. Lineage (GTDB taxonomy): Bacteria > Planctomycetota > UBA8742 > UBA2392 > UBA2392 > JACKID01. Next base: position 4,574 of record JAGQRE010000039.1, on the reverse strand, counting down.
GAGAAAACGCCCGCCTGTTTGAGCCGGGCAGTGTCGAAGGACTCTCGAAGGCTTTACAGGAAGTCGCGGGCAACCGCGAATTGGCAACGAAGCTATCCAGCCAGGCCGGCTCAGATTCCCGCAACTACAGCTATCAACGGCGCGCAGAAAGGCTGGTCAAGTTGTTCGAGCTAGTGAAGTAATGGCGTTACAACCTACTACCAGGCCCAGCGGACGTTTACGCTTTCTTCGCTTAGGGTCTCTGGGTCCAGTGGTTCCGGACCGATGATCATGTCGATGCGTTCGTTCTTCTGCCAGCGGTTGTTGTAGTAGCTTTGGGCTTTCAGACGCAGCAGGCTGTCCAGCAAATCCTGCCCGATCACCGACTGCGGAATCCCGCGCATGTACGAACCGCGCATGAATACGCCGTCGTTCGCGTACTCGAAAGCTTCGTCGTATTGTTCTAACTCAAAGGCTGTCTGCGCCTGCCGCAGTCGCAGCAGCGCGCGTTCGGTACCGTTGCCACCGCGTACTTGAAAGGCCAGCCACGCGACCTGCAGCTCCATCGCGCGCTTCGATGGGTCAGTCTCGGTCTTTGAAAGTTCGAGGTCGTACCGCGCTACTCCGGCCGCCATTAGCAACGCCAACAGCGGCACAACAAACAGCAGCCATGCTAACCGTACCGTGCGTTTGCCCGTAGCCGCGAAAACCAGCCACACAATCGGGATCATTCCGATCAGCCCGGTAACCCAGTATATGTGACTGCTCAGGAAAATTCCGACAGCGCCAAGTACCAGCGCATTCATCAGAGCAACACCGAAACCGATCAACTTGCTTTCTGGGTTCGGGCGCGAAAGCTGCGAAGCCGCCAACCATGCAATGACCAAGCCTTCCAAACCAAGCAGGAGCATCCAGTACTCGGCGTTGAGTATGCCCACCAGCACGATGCCCTGGATGACAGGCAAGGCCAGCACCATGCGCGAGGCACTTTTCAGCGCATCACGATGCTGGTGCAAAGAAACACGACGAATCGCGAGGCGCACAATGAACGAACCGCGGCGCTTCTTGCCCTCCGGTATCTCGTACGAATTGAGTTTGGGCTTCTTCGCCATCACACCTTGGCCATCACGCCTTGTAAGGGCTCGGAGGTCTGCGCGCCCGCAATGCCAATGCAGGCGACGCAAGCGTCACCCCTACAGTTCGATTTCCATACCTTCACGGGCGGCGAAGAACTCCGTGTTCGGAGCCTCTTTCTTCCCGAGCGGCAGGTACGTCTCGTCCATTAAACGGTCGAGCGCGTCATCGGTTCGTGTGGGATCGTGGTGGGTGAACGCCATGCGCTTCACGTTGGCCTGCTTGGCCAGCCCGATGTTGAATTCAAAGTAGCTGTGGCCCCACCCCTTCTTGCTCAGAGCCGGGTTTTCTTTGCTTTCGTACTCACCAAGTGTGTAGGTCGTGTCGATTGCAATCAGGTCCACGTCGCGGCAGAACTCGGTCATGCGATGGTTCATGATGCGGTACAGCTCGCGGGTGTCGCCGGGGCTGCCGGGCTTCTGCTCAGGCGCTTGCCAGGGCTCGTGGTCGCCGGTGAAGATGAAACTGTGGCCGTCAGCCTCAATGCGGTAGGCCGTGCAATAGACGGGGTGGTTCGTCAGCTTGATCGTGACCTTGACGCCTTCACACAACTCAAAGCTTTTCTCGACACCGTTGGGAAACTTCTGGTTGTAGTCCTGATAACTCACGACGTTGTCGAGCATCGTGTTCTCGACCGGAAAGTAGCTGTAGGTCATCTGGTCGCGCATGACCTGCTCAAACGTTTTGCCTTCGCGGATCGGGCCGATGCCCATGACTTCGACTTTGCTGCCGGGCGTATAGATCGGCACAAAAAACGGGAAGCCGTGGATGTGGTCCCAGTGCGTATGCGTGACCAGCAGCTTGATATCGAAAGGGGGCTTGCTGGTTTTCATCAGCTGGTCGCCCAATGCTCGAATACCGGTACCGGCGTCAATGACGATTACCGGGCCGGAATCACGTATAATCTGGATACACGTCGTGTTGCCGCCGTAGCGGGCTGTGTCAGGCCCCGGCGTGGGAAGGCTGCCGCGTACACCCCAGAATCGAATCTTCATTCAGTCCTTTCAGGGGGGCAACGATAGCAGCCCGCCAACCACCCGCCACCCTATTGGTTGTCCGGCAGAAAGTCGCCTTCGGTTGGCGACCGCGGTGGTTTGTTGCCTGTCACTAGGCGCACCCAGATCGGCGCGTCTGGCTGGCTGGTTCGATAGCAGACTTCCAGCGCGCTCTGGCCTTGCTTCGCGATAAACGCGAGTGTGTACGTATCCGCTGAGTTCCAGGTCTCCTGACTGAAGTCCGGGGTCGGCTTGCCGAACTTGTTGCGTACCGCTTCCAGACTAGCGCCATTTACAAAGGCGTAATCGTAGCCATTGAAAGTCACGTGAAGTTTATTGAAGCCGCTTTCGTCGGGGTCAATCAGCGTGGGCCCCGGTACGACAACACCCGTCACGAGTTGCGACTCGTCGTCGTACTGAATCAGCCAGCCTCGTTTGCTTTTGACCGCAAACGCAATGCGATCCTGTTTCTGCGCCACGTCCTCGTAGTCACTCTTTGGACTGCCAAGTTTGAACTCACCTACTGAACTCTCGGTCACTTCGACCGTTTGGTTGCCGCCAACAATCGACTGGTACCCGAGATGGATCGCCCAGCCGATCACGCCAAGGATCACCAGCACACCCAGCCAAGTTGCCACCGGCTTCAGCAGGCCGGGCTTCTCAATTTGCGTGGCTTCAATGTAATCCTGCGCCAGTGCGATGCGGTCGGTCGGTGTGGCAGGCGCTTTCTTCTCGCGGACGCTGTCACGACGAAGCACCTGAAGCTCAGCCGCGTCTTCGTCGCGTCCGGGCATATGGACTTCAATGCGGTCGGTGCCGGCCGCTCGACGCACGATCGTGTTTACCTGACTGGCGGGAATGTGGAACGAGCCAGACTCAGGACGATCCTCGCGCTCAATCTTGCGTGAGCCCGTCCGAGTTCCTTCGCGCTTGGATACCTCTGTACGCGTGCTGCCGGACTGTTCCAGTTGCTCGCGCAGGCGGACGACCTCAAGTGCCAGCTCGCGGCGCAGGTCGTCGTCGGGCAGGCGGTCGGCCAGTGCTTTTAGTTCCGGGTTGCTTCTCTCGCGTTGACGCGCACTTGGTCGGCTTGCGAAGTAGTCGTCGGCCAACAGGTAGGTCGAATCGTCGTCGTGATCCGGCATAGACGAGGTTGAGACCGTATCCGAATCAGGAATGATGAAGCTGTCACGAACCGACGGTGCCGGCGTGTTTGACGACGGAACCGGCGTGTCGTTCCAGCCGGGGGCCGGCGTGTCGTTGCCCGTTGCATACACTGGTCGGTCTACGTTGTAACGCCCGATGGCCGGCGCGCTGTCGTCGTCCGGTGCAACCGTAACCGAGCTGTCGTCCGCGCCAGTGTCAGCAGGAATCACGAACATGTCGGTCTTGCGCGGGTCAGATTCGTCGGTCTCGCCAACGTCATCGATCTCGCTGGCAGACGCGACCGGTGCTAGTTCTTGTGAATCCGACGGATCGGGCGGGCGCACCACTTCGCGCCGATCACTGACAGAGTCCCACATACCGCTGGTCTGCTTGGTTGAGCGTTCGACCTTAAGCCGGTGTCCGCGTTCAGGAACTTCAGTGTCAACGTTGTGCGCCCGCGGTACGACCTCGGTCGGTGCGCCGTGTGACTGCTTCTCTATTGTCCGATTTGTCGGGCGCTCCGTCGGGTCTTCTTTGTCAGGCGTGTGATCTGTCGGACGCTCAGATCGTTCATGGTCGCCAACGGCCTTGCGAATCGCCGTGCGCTCCGACGACTGATTGGACTCATCAACACGAACACTGGTGCTGGTTGCACGACGCGAGATGATCCGCGTCATGCGCTCGTGCTGTTTCTTGAAAAGATCGATTTTCTTGCCGACCAGCTTTCGCTGGCTTTCCGAAACACCGTCGTCGGACAACAGCGGCTCAAGCAGACGGCGCGCTTCACCGTGCTTGCCTGCGTCGGCCAAAGCTTCGGCCTCGCGAATCTTGCGGACAATGACCAGCGTGTCCATGCGCGCTGCGGTTCCTGTTGAGATTACTGACAGTATAGGCCGGTTTTACCAAAATCAGCCTTCGGGGCAGAGGCTGCTATTCTTGAATACCGAGTTGTCGTTGAATCTCACGTCCCCACGGCTCGTAGTTTGGTTCCGTGCCGGACAACTCGCTGCGTAAGGCCTCATGAATCGTCCCGTTGCTGGCCACTGCATTGGCACCGAACAGCCAGTCGTTGCCGCCGTGAAAGTCGGTTACTTGTCCGCCTGCCTCTATCACCAACAGACAGCCGGCCGCGATGTCCCACGGCTTCAGATACGCTTCCCAATAACCGTCAAACCTCCCGGCCGCGACATAGGCCAGGTCAAGGCTGGCGGCACCCGGACGGCGGATGTCGTGGCACTTCAAAATCAAGTTACCGAAGTTGTCGACATTATTGCGCGACACCTCGTTGCGTACATAAGCGAAGCCCGTGGCAAGAATCGA
>JAGQRE010000038.1 GCA_020425695.1 Planctomycetota bacterium | reverse complement strand
AATATTGCGCCACCCTGAACGGCACGCCCGCCCTGGATCGTGAGTTCATTGATGTGCAACTCCACTCCGATCACGCTGGTTTCGAAGATGCGAAAGTCAGCGCTCGCGAGGTTGCGCGCGATTGTCAGTGCAGCTCGCCCGGGGCCGTCAATCGTGATGTTTTCGGAGATCACGGGCAGTGCGCTTGTCAGTGTAATCGTGCCGGTCACGCCGAACTGGATTGTGTCCGCACCGGTCGTTGCGTTGGCTTGCGTGATCGCGTCACGCAGGCTGCCCGTGCCGCTGTCGTTTGTGTTCGATACTGTGAATGTTGTCTGCGCTGAGAGTCCTCCTGCGCAAACGGCAAATAGCGAAACCAGGATCCATCGGGTCAGTGCCATGGGTCATCTCCTGTACTTCCTGCGTGGGCCTTCGGCCCTTTGCGAGCGAACTGCCTAGAAATCGTTGATGTCGGATTGTGACTGTTCTTATCTAACACCGCGAGGGAATTTCTGGTTGCGGTGAATCAGTCGCTGGTGGCTTCTTCGCTTGTGGTTTCGAGCGTGTGGCTGAACAGCTCCGTGCCGACGCACTTGCCGGTCTTCACGTCGATTTCGAAAATCGCGCCCGTCATGCGCACCCAGTCTTTGGCGACCTTCATGTAGGTGCGTTCGTCGGTCGTGAAGCGCTTTAGCACAGCCTCGACATCACGCCCGATCACGCCGTGGTGGGGGCCTGTCATGCCGAGGTCGGTCATGTAGCCGGTGCCGCCGGGGAGAATCTGCAGGTCGGCCGTCTGGACGTGGGTGTGGCTGCCGAAGACCGCGCTGGCTTTGCCATCGAGGTGCCATCCCATGGCGACCTTTTCGCTGGTGGCCTCGGCGTGGATGTCTACGAAGACGATCGGGGTTTCTTCGCGCAGCTTGTTCACGGCCTCCAGTGTTGTTGGAAACGCGTTTTCGGTTTTGCAGCGTTCCTTCATGAAGACTTGCCCGGCGGCATTGACGACGCCGACGCGAACGCCCTCACCGGCGCTGTAGATCCATGCGCCGCGACCTTTCATTTCGTAGTTCACGGGGCGCAGCAGGCGGTACTCGCGCTCGGCGTAGTCGAAGGATTCCGGGAAGTCGAGAATGTGATCGCCGCTGGTCATACAGTCGATGCCGTAGCTCAGCAGCTCTTCACCTTCCTTCACGCGAAGCCCGGCGCCGTTGGTGGCGTTCTCGACGTTGACGATGGTGAAGTCGATTCGGTGGTCGGCTTTGACCTGCGCAAGGCATTCGCGGATGACGCGTCGCCCCGGCCTGCCCACAAGATCACCCAGGCAGAGTACACGGATAGTTTTTGCAGCCACAGCTTCCTGACGTTTCAGCGTTGAAGTCGCAGCGTACCAGACAGCGCGGGCTGACAAAACGCCCCGGCATTGTGGTCAGTTCAGTTCGCCTGCGAGGCATCGGTAACCGGCTTGTTCCATGTCATTGAAGAATCGAGTCGCTCGGCCTGCCGGTTCACCTTCGATGTTGAGACGCAGAACGTTGCGATAGTGCCGGGCAAGCTGCATGACTTCTGCCTGTTCGGTCTTGAGTGCGTCGTCTGTCCGTGCCACCAGCTTTCGCGCTTTCGCCTTGGCACCGACGAGCCGGTACATGGTTGCCTGGTTTACGTACATGTGTGCACCAATCTGCCTCTGGGGGACCGATTCAAGCAGGCAGTCCAGATATTCGGCGCCGGCTTTGCGGTTGCCCTGCAAGGCCTGCAGCACAAACCGGGCCTGCAGCGGCAGCCCCAGAACGCCGGGCAGGACTTCGACTTCGCGGTCAAAGAAAGCGAGTGCCTTTTCGATTGGTTCGCGCTGTTCAGTCCAGAGCGCGAACTCCAATAGATGAAGCCCTTTGGGCTCGGCGTTGACGCCATAGGCGTAGGCCTCGTCTAGCTCCAGCAGACCGCCCAACAGCATCGCGCGCATCTGCATCAGACGCCCGGCGCGCCCGCGGCGGCCTTCCACGAACGGTCCGTTCACCTGCATCGCCTGCAGACCTTCGTAGAGCCTTCCTGAATCAGCTAGGATTGACCCGCGCATGAACTTCAGGGCGTACGCGGGCTGCCACTGGTTCGATTCTTCGTCCAGCAACGCGATGGCTGAATCACAGATTCGCAGCGCCTCCGCATAGCGCCCGGCATCCTTGATGATCAAAGCCATGCGCACGAAGTTTTCGCACACGGAAGGGTCGATCATCCGCCCTTCGCATATGGCTTCCCGAACCAGTGTGCGCTGGTACTCCATGGCCGCGTCGTTGTTCATGTCGAGGACTTCGCAGTGGGCCTGCTGGGCGGTGAAGCGCCGGGAGAGTTCCGGTTCGTCGCACAGTCGCTCAACCTGCGATGCGGCTTTGCGCAAGTCGTGGGCTCGCTCAATGTCGAGTTTGCCCAGCGCCGCGCCGAGGTCATCCACCAGCTGCTTGAAAATCGGCGCACTGTGCGCGTTCAGACGTGCGCGTAGTTCCTCGTAGCGCAGAAGGGCGTCATTCAGTTCGCGCAGGACCTTCAGGTGGTGCTTGCCTGTGAGGGCGCCGAGCCGCATATGCGTGACCGCGTTCATGGCCTCGACCAACTCAAGCACGTCGCCGGCCATTTGGGCTGTGCCTTCGGTGACGTCGGACAGAAACGGCGAGCCCTCACCGGTAAGCAGCCAGCTCGGGTTTACGCCCAGCCCGCGAACCAGCGCGGCGCAGAACTCGCCGGGGATGCGCGTGCCGCTGATGTAGCGGCTTACGTTCGCCACGCTGGTGCCCGTGCGCCGGGCGATGTCGCTGAGTGAGCGGTCCTCGGCCAGGGTCGCCAGGCGTGAATTGAGGTCGTTACGGTTCGGCATGGTTCTCTCTGTGCTCTTACGAAACAGTAAAACAGTCGTCGTCGTGTAGGACAACAGTTGTTACGAAACAGATATTGTGAGCTCGAAGTGCATCAGACAGTTGACCGTTGGCCACGAAGGGAGATTCACCATGAGGCAAATGACAGGACTGGTTTTGATTGCGTTACTGTGCGCCGCTGGGCTTAGTGCGGCCACACCGCCGCCGACCGGTGGTCCGAGTGGTCCCAGTGTGCCGAGTGGGCCCAGCATCCCCCCGACAACATATCCGCCCACGATTGAGGTCAGCTATGTGCACCCAACGGCCGGGCGGATTCAGATCGGGTACGGTTCAGTCGTCAACGTGGATTACGGAACCCAGTTGAGCGCACTTGCTTTCGAGATCACTGTCTCGGACCCGGACGCCAACCCGGTGAGCCTCACTACCGGTATCACGAACATCGGCAGCACCGGCATTGTGCTGACCGAGTGGAACTCGGCCAGCGCGGGGGTGCCGTACACGTTGGCGCCAACGAGCGGCGTCTTTAACAGCTCCGGCGGGCAGACCTACACGTTCGGGATGTCGGCCTCCGACAGCTTCACGCTCGTCGACTTTGACTTCAGCGTCGTGCAAAGCGCAGCGCCTGCCAACGCAGCGCCATCACTGACTTTGTTTGACAACCGCGGCGCAGCCAGTGTTCAAGTCACGGACGGTGTGACATTGCAGGTTGACCACAACTTCAGGCTGGCAGACTTCTTCTTCCAGTTGTCGGTTGATGACGCTGACGGCGACCCGGTTTCGCTGGGGGCAGCTATCACGAACCTTGGAGCTACCGGGATTCAGCAGGCGGAATGGGAAAGCGCCGTTGCTTCAACGCCATACACTCTTTACCCCACGGCTGGTGTGTTCAATACGTCTGCGGGCGTGACGCACCAGATCACGTTGACAGCCCACGACGGCACGGACCAGACATCCATGACGTTCTACATCCGGCAGTCGGCACAACCCGACGCGCCCGGCCCGAGTGGGCTTGTCAGCGGCTCCGGTGGGGGAGGCGCCTGTGTAGCAACAACTGGCTCGCTGGTGTGGCCGGTGCTGCTGATGTTGCTGGGCCTCGGTGTGGTTGCGTGGCGCTACAAGAAAGCAGCGTAGTGGATCATGACCGTCACACACTGGGGTGCGCAGATCCCGAGGCGGTCTGTCACCCCTTTGTGGCACTCCTGCGTTGAAACCGCGGCGCACAAGACGAGGGGCGAGTTGGCAACACGCCCCTCGTTGAGTCACCGGACAGGTAGCATTGCTCAGTTTGCTCTGACTTACTCAGAGAGCGGATGGCCGGTGTTCGAAACTACCGCTATCGTAATGCAATGGGTGTGTTCCTCGATACCTACAACACGATCGTTGACGATCTGCTTTCTCCCTCAATGGAAGCGCTCGGCTTCATTCGCAGGAAGAACGAGCGCCGCGGGTACTATTGGATTCGCCTCGACGGTGATCGCTCGCAGGTACTCATTGCAACTGCACAAAAGGTCCGCGCGAGCGACTGGGGGCATCTTGCGCTGTACGTCCACGCGGGTTTCAAGACACTTGCCACCGAGATGATGAACATCCCCGCTGACTTCTATCTCGGTACGATTAGCAAGAAGTGGTATTCGCTCATCGGGGGTGATCTCTCCCGCCTGACGGACAAGCCGGGAGAGCACATACACGTTAGTGAACTGACGAAATTCGATTCGGTGGCGGCGCATCTCAATCAGATTGTCGAGGCCGTTGCTCAACCTTTCTGGAACCACTTCTCGCACGAAGACGTCCTGCTCACGGAGTGGTCTCGGTTTCCCGACGATCCTGGACGTCATCCTTTAGCTTTTGGTACTGACTACATGCGCGCGGCCTTCGTGCACTGGATTCGCGGAAGACACCACGAGGCCGAAGAATTGCTGATCGCTCACTCCAATTGGTATGCACAGAAAATCGACGCTGGCCCTTCATCTTGGAAGGAGCGGCGATTTCGCGAGGACATCATTCGACGCGAGGAGTTTTTAGAGTTCCTTCGAGCGTATCGGTACGCTGGCTAGCCGTTTCTATCGAAGTGAAAGCGCCCTAGAACCGCAGGCCGAAGCCTATGTCTGGGCCTACGCTGTACCAGAGGAAATTGTCCTGGCGATAGCCGCCGTACAGGCGCACTTTCAGGTAGCGATAGTGCACGCGGGCGATCAGCACGAACCAGTCCACGACTTTCCATTCGAATGACGCGAGCCCTGTCAGCCCGACGACACTCTGCTTCATGTCGTTGTTGTCGCGCTCTTGCAGCGTGGTAAAGCCGACTTCATACGTGGCGCGGGCTTCTGCGCCGATGCGGATGTCGCTCGTTACGTCGATTTCGATACCGACGCCGGCCGTCCACCAAGGAAGCAACTCACGGAATTGCTCCTGGTCCCGGTCTTCAGTGACCTTGAACGTGTCGCTGCCGACTTGCGTGTTGATGTACGCGTATTCGAGGCCAGCTTTGACGAAGAATGTGAAGCTCTTCGACAGCCCAAGCCGGAACAGGTCGCGGCGATACAGAATGCGGAATTCGTGGTAGTCGGCGCCGTAGTCAAGGTCGGTGTCCGGCCCGTATGAGATGCCGTTCCAGCGCTTGGTTTCGTCCAGCCCGTCACTGAATGCACGCACATAGTAAGCGTTGTAGCCGATCTCGATGCTGTCGTGCCAGCTGAAGCGGAAGCGAATGTCTGTGCCGCCGAAAAAGCCGATGGGTGTGCCATCAAGGTCTTTAGTGTTACCGATGCGGTCGCCGGGCAGGCCCTCGGCGCGGACTTTTTGCATTTGCTCAAAGTAGGGGATGTAACCGTAGAGGTCCCACTCAATGCCGAAGCCGTAGGGCTTGCTGTACTTGGCGTCTGTACGTGCCTCGACGTAGTCTTCGCTCATGCCCTGGGCGTACAGTGACGCGCAGGAAGCGCACAGCAACATCAGAACTATAACCCGAAAATTCATCCACGCCTCGCCAAGTCCCGTGTGAAGGTCCGGCAATGTAACGAGTCAGGTCCGGCGCGCGATGGAAAAGTTTTTAGGCAGGGGCGCAGGTGGGCTCTAGCGCTCAAAATACTTGCGTGCGGCCTCGCGGTAGCGGCGCGGCAGACGTTCTTCTTCGTCGCGGGTGTTGATGCCGCTGCTGTTTGAACTGTTGCCGGTTTTTTCGCGCCAGGCTTTCTCTTCGGCGGCCTTCTTAGGGTCGAGCGTTTCGGGGTTCTTGTCCGGGTCTTTTTCGCCTTCGCCGGTGTCTGAAGTATCTACGCCTTCTTCTTTACCGCCTTCGATGTCAGGCGATTTGCCATTCTTGGGGTCGGTTTTGCCGCTGCCGCCTTCGCCTTCACCGTCCTGGCTGCCTTCGCCGTCGCCTTTACCCTCAGCCTTGCCGCTGCCTTCGCGGGAACCCTCACCCTGTCGGGACTGCTCGTTGGCGGCCTCTTCCCAGGCCTGTTTCCAGTCTTCTGGTACGGCGTCCTTGGCCCACTCCGGTACTTCCTGCGGTCCTTCCGGCATTTCGCCGGGCTGCATGCCCTCAACCATCTTTTTGGCGGTCTCTTCGAGCCCTTCGAATTCGCGCCCTTTCTTCAGCATTTCGCGCAGCGATTCAGCATCAAGCTCAAGACGTTCGCTGAGTTGCTTGGCGGCTTCGGCCATGGCTTTCGCTTCCTCGGGGCTGATCTGTTTGCCCTCGAGTTGCTTCATCATTCGCTCAATTTCCTGATTGTTCAGGTCCATGTCGCGCAGCGGGCTGGATGACTTCGACAGTTCCTCAAGCGCACGCTCAAGCGCGCGCTTGTCGGTCTGCTGCAGCAACTCCAGCGCGGCGTTGATCTCTTCCTCGCTTAGCCCCTCTTTTTGCATGCGTTCGCGGGCCTGCTTGGCGTTTTCCTTGGCCGCGCCTTGAGTCTTCTTGCTCAGCTTTTCCTGGATGGCGTCAGCTGCCCTGCGCAACCCTGGATCCTGCGGGGCCGCCTTGGCGGCTTCCTCGACGGCCTTGCGTAACTCGTCGGCTGCCGTTTCGTCGATGGTTCCGTCTGGACGGAACACGTCTTCAGTGAGTTTTTCAATGGCTTCGCGAGTTTCGGTGGCGTCCACTTTGTCGATGGCCTCGGCCAAGTCGCGGGTGACTTCGTTGTTTTTGAGGGCTTCGCGGGCGCTCTCGCGGCGTTCTTGCGCTTCGGTCTGGGCCTTCGCGCGGTCAACGAGGCTGTTAGCGTCGCGCAGGGCGCGCTCCTTGTCTTGCCCACCGGCCTGTGCTTTACGGGCGGCTTGTTCTACATCCTCGGCGAGACGCTCCTGCTGGCGGGCGCCGAGATCTTCAGCCAGATCCGCCGTCTTCCCAGCATCTTCCGCGAGTTTCTCGGCCTCTGCCGGCGGCGCGTCGACCTTCTTGGCTTGCTCTTCTGCTTCCTTTTGCTTCTCGGATTCTGCCATCTGCGCATGCACGTATCGCGACAGCGGGACGAGGCCCAACAGCACAATCATGGCGACGAGCATTTTTCGCAGCAGGCGTGGTTCTGGAAGGTTGTGCCGCTCAAGGCGCACCAACGCTTTTTCAACGAGTGGCTTTACGAAGGGGCTGTCAGGATGCTCCTGTTCAATCTCATAAGCGCTGATGATACTGCCTTCGCCCCCGCACCAGGCGTCGGCTGCCATAACGATGGTGCGCGCATCCGGGCGATTGATCAGTGCATAGGCGACGTACAGGGCGGGAAAAATCACAGGAAGAGACAGCGTCAGCCAGTAGCCGGGCAGCCCGAATTGATCGCGTAGCCAAGGCGCGGCAATGACGACCACAAGGGCAACAACCAGACCGATCAGCGCAGCGTAGCCGGCCAGACGCAGCATGAGATGCAGGCGGAATGCTCGAATACGACGCTGGAGTTGGCTCACGGTGTTTCCTTCAGGCATAAAACCAAGCTTACAACCAAGCATTATAACGAATCACGCCCGTATAATTGACGCGAAATGCGGTGTGCCGGTTCCAAATGTCGGCAAACGTGGACTGGCCATTGTGAGAGTTGTCGCCTTCCTGTGCTTTTTGCTTGGCGCCGCCTGAATCCGGTATGTCAGGAATCGTTGCAAGTCTAGGGCTGCCAGTGAAATGCGTTGACGCTAAGTACCGTTGCTGCTACGGTTTATTCAACCCCCTCAGGCTTTACGTACGACTTTCCGGAGCCGGACCGACCAAGGGGGAGGTCCGCCTGCTGGCCAGTTGCGGGGTAGCAAGATGGCGTTCGAACGCATTAAGCTGGGTGAAATGCTTCTAAAGAAGAAGCTCATCACCAAGGAACAGCTGGACACGGCGATCGAGTACCAAAAATCGCTGGGTGGCAAGATCGGCAGCATCATCGTCAAGCTCGGTTACATGACCGACGAAGCGCTGACGCGTGAGATCGCACGCCACTACAACATGGAGGTCACGGACCTCGCGAACATGATCCTGCCGGTGAACCTGCTAAAGGCGGTTCCGCGGGATATCGTCGAAAAACACCATCTGATCCCGATCCACCAGACCAACAAGGTCCTGACGGTCTGCATGAGCGACCCGACGGACTATGAGGCTCTCGACGAGCTTCAGTTCGTCAGTGGCAAGAAGATCGAAACCACGCTGGCGACGCGCGACAGCATCAAGCGCGCCATTGCCGAGTTCCTGGACAACGCCGAGCGCGAAGGCGAAGCTGCAGGCGAAAGGCCCAAGAGTGCCGGCAGGCTGCGCCCGGCCAGCAAAGGCTCACTGGCAGCACTGCGCGACGCGACAGAGTCTTCTCTGGTCGACAACGTTCGAGACCGTCTTACTGGTCAGGGTGCGAAGATAAACACGTCCATGGTCACTCGCGCAGACTTGCGCGCGGCCGTGATACCTGTGCTGTTGAAGAAGGGCGTCATCACCGAGCAAGAGCTGTACGACAGCGTACTTGAGTTGCTGAAACGCAAGGGTGTCGTCGATCAGCGCGAGCTGTCAGACAGGGCGAAGGATCTTGGTGGACGCTAGGCGTTTCCTTGAAGCGCCGTAGTGGCTATCATGAATTGGCACCAAGGGTCACGTCCAAAAACGCGGGGCGTACGCATGAAGACATGGAACACTGCAGAAGTCGTACCTGAGATCTCCCGGACGACGGGGGTCGATGCCGACACAACCAAGTCCGTTCTGGACGCCTTGCTTGAGTTCATCCGTGAGTCGCTCACCAGCGGCAAGTCGGTTGAGTTGAGCGATCTGGGCAAGATTGCTTGCCCCGGCAAAGGCGACGGCGGCACGCTGGTAGTGCCCGGTGCTGACACGCAGGACGCGATCGAAGGTAAGCACGGGCTGAACACCAGCGACGTTTCAGCCGTGGCGGCAGGTTTGGTCGACGCCATCATCGGCAAGGTCATGCGCCACGACGTCGTGGAATTAGACGGCTTCGGCAATTTCCGCCTCAAAGAGCGCAAAGCCCAGATCGTACCCGCGGAAGACGGGCATGAGGGTGTGCGCACTATCGCCGTTTCCAAGCGCAGCGTTGAGTTTGCGGCCGACCCGCAACTCATCGACACGGTTGCCGGCGGCGAAATCAACTTTGAAGCGACCGGTAAGCTGAAAGACCAGCTTGAAACCGCCCGCGCAAACAAGATTTTGCTTGGCTGCAAAGACGCGGAAGACCCGTTTATCAAGACGATTGAGTATCACTTCAGCAAGGCGGGCTGGATCGTTGAAGTTGTGACGACCCTCGACCAGTCGAAGCAGTACCTGATTGAAGACCCGATCAGTCTGATCATCATCGATTGCGTGATGCCGGATGCTGACGCCGTCGTTGAATACGCCAAGACACACAAAAACAGCTCGCTCGTGCCGATCCTGGAAATGCTTCCGGCCGGCAAAGAGAAAGCCTGGTTCAAGACGTTCCGCTTCCTGGGCAACGAGCAGCTTTCGCAGCCCTTCGAAGTGAAGGAAATGCTCGAACTCGGTGAGCGAGAACTTGAACGCAGCACGGAAGAACAGGCCGTCTTTGAGCAGGAAGTGTACTTCCGCTTCCCGACTGAGGATCGCTGGATTGACCGCGCAAATGAAATCGCGGCACGTCTGTTTTCGGATAGCGGGCTGAACGAAGGCCAGCAGGTACAGATGTGTACCGCCTTCCGCGAGTCATGCAGCAACGCGGCCCAGCACGGTAACCGTCACCGCCGCGACCGCTTCGTGGACGTTGAGTATTATCTTGATGCGAAGCGCTTGACCGTCGTCGTAAGCGACCAGGGTAAGGGCTTCGACTGGCGTCTGTATGTCGCGCCCGAGGACGGCGCTGTTGACCGCGTGCGCGAGCGCCGCAAGGCCGGCAAGCTAGGCGGCTTGGGCATTATGCTCATGACCAAGTGCGTCGATAAGGTCGAGTACAACGACGAGGGTAACCGCATCACCCTCACCAAGTTCAAGGAAGAGCGCACCAAGGCCGGCGTTGCCCAGCCTCAAGCCGCCTTCCAGCGCCGCTAGAAAAGCAATCTGCCACAAAGCCCCCGGTTTGGCCGGGGGCTTTTCTTTTGGTATTCACTAGAGGCTGGATCCGATTCGGAACCACTGGCGAGCACCATGTGCTCACCAGTGGTTTGGTTGCCTCGCTGGAGGTCATGCCCAGCGAAGGAGAGCACCTACCCCGCCGACACGATCCAGCAGGCTGTTCTTTCGCACGACTTCAATTCGGGCTTCGCCCCGCTCGGCAAGGCGTGTCAACTCGCCGAGTGTATCGCGCTCGATGAAGGCCGTGCTGCCGCAGCCCCTGCACGAATGGGGCCGGGCGATGGATGCGACGTGCGTCCCGCAGTCTTCGCACCTCCAGCAGACTTCCGGGTGAACCGTAAGCGACAGCAAAAGTGTGTCCACCTTCTCTCGTTCAAGCGCTGCCAGAACCTGATCGACGCCGGCGATCGCCAGTTCGTCGCGGTAGAACGACTCACGGAAGACATCGATGAGTTTGTCGGATGAGTCTTCAAGATGATGGACAAACCGGTGGATCGTGTCTGCCACGATGTCGGGGCGCTCACCCTCGTCAACGTGCAGAAGCTCCATCACGTTGTCCGTTACGACGAGCGGCAGCGTGTCTTCAAGCCGAACCACACAGTCGGTGTCACCGGCCAGCAACAAGTGCTTGTGGCCGTCTGTCAGCACGAGCCGCTCCAGTGTTTCCGCAACTTCCAGCAGGTACGGCCCGCGCACGAAGTCTCCGTGGCGCGCATAGTGGGTATGCGTTAACTCCTGCGCGACGCGGTCGCGGGTCTGCGGGTGGTCCTGCAGGGCTTCGATTGATGCCGAGCCGATGTTTACTTCAAGGACGCGAGCCCAAGTGGGCTGAATCACCGCGACGATGTAGCGATGGAATGTCTCCTTCATCTCGACCAGGTGATAGATGTCCGGGTGTTCATCAACGGCGATGAATGTTGGTACCGAAGTGTCGAACTCCCGAGCCAGGAAAAATGGCTCGGTGCCCTCGCGGACGAACAGGGCAACACCCTTCTTGTTCTTGTCCCGTTCGAAACTCATGAACGCCCGAATCCGATCAAAGCACTGCCGCACGTCGTGCCACTTGTCCGGATCAATCGTTCGACGCAGCAGCGAGAACCTATCAACCAACGCGCCTTTCCAATCAGTTGGCGCACTTGAACGCAGATCCAGATAGCAACTTACGATTGGGGATTCCGACGGCGGTAGCTCAGCTAGTTCTCTTACGTCGTCGTGCAGAGTTCGATTGTTGGTCACACTCATTCAAGCTCCTTTTCCCGGCGATATGCCGATGAAGAAAAGGTAACTGGTAAACGTTATTCGTC
Source organism: Planctomycetota bacterium (assembly GCA_020425695.1). GTDB lineage: Bacteria > Planctomycetota > UBA8742 > UBA2392 > UBA2392 > JACKID01. Next base: position 18,054 of record JAGQRE010000038.1, on the reverse strand, counting down.
TATTTAGAATGAAAGAAGTATTTATACGGATAAACCGAATGATAACCGGTGAGCTGAACTACCATCACCTCCATTACTTCTGGTCCGTCGTGCGCGTTGGTGGCGTCAATGCCGCCGCTCGGGACCTGATGGTCTCTGCATCAACCGTAAGCGAACAGATTCGGATGCTTGAGGTTTCGCTCGGTGCGCGACTGTTGAGACGCAAAGGGCGAAGCATTGAGCCAACGGAGGTCGGCCGTCAGGTTCACAGGTATGCGGAGGAGATATTCTCGCTTGGTCGAGAGATGCAACTGGTTCTTCAGGGCTCTCGTACGCCGTCGATGCGGTTTCTGCGTGTCAGTGCGGAAATGAGTGTGCCGAAGCTTCTGGTACGACAATTCCTTGAGCCTGTTCTGAAGAAGCACCCTGAAGCGAGGCTCGTGTGTCGGGAAGGCACGCACGAAGAAGTACAGGCGGAACTTGCAGGGCACCAGTCGGAACTCGTGCTCACCGACAGGCCGTTCGGTGCGGCACTCGATACGCGGGTGTTTCATCACTCGTTGGGACGAACCGGCATTTGCCTGATGGCGGATGAGGCAACCACGCGGAAGTTGCGTAGAAAGAAGCGAGATCTGTCTGGTGTGCCTATGCTGTTCTCTGCCGCGGGTACCGCGCTGCGGGCAGCGACAGATGACTGGATGGCGCGAACCGGTGTGAAGCCGCATGTTGTTGGTGAATTCGACGACACTGCGCTGATGAAAGAATTCTCAGCAAACGGTGCTGGGCTTGTCGCATTGCCCATGGCCGTCGAGCAGGCATCACGAAGGCAGTTTGGCCTGCGCCGGTTGCTCGTGTTGGAGGGTGCGAGCGTTGAGTTTTACGCCGTTACTCTGAATCGACGTATCACGGATGTTGTTGTTGAAACGGTAATCAGCGCCGCGCGACAGCATCTGAAGTAAACGGAAGGACGCCCGCGCAGGCGGACGTCCTAAGTTGGAAGCACTCTCGGATTGTCGGTTACTTCTTCTTTGGCGATGCCTTTTTCTTTGCGGCTGGCTTCTTTTTCGCTGGCGCCTTCTTGGGCTTCTCTTCAGCGGGCTTCTTTTTGGCGCCCGGTACGTTTTCGCGTGTTTCCAGCTCGTCGATGATGGTCTTCAGGCGCGCTTCTTCTTCTTCGCGCTTGGCCAGAATGCGTTCGACGGCTGTGAGCTTGTCTTTGGTCTCGTCGAGTTCTTTCTGCATCCGGTTTGACTTGCGGCGTAACTTGGCGTACTTGTCAGCCACGCCGACCTTCATGTTTTCCATCATTTTCTGCAGTTTCTGGTCACTGCCTTCTTCGCCGTTTTCAGCGGCCAGCAGGTGTTGCGCGACCAGATCCTGGAATTCGTTCATCTCGCCTTTCCAGTAGGTCTCGGCTTCCTTGGCCTGACGGCGTGCGGCCTCAACGTCGCTTTGCATGCGTTCAATCTGCGCGCGGCGTTGCCCAGCCAATGCCTTGGCGCGGTTAACGTCCTTCTTGGAAAGCTGCACACCCTCAAGTTGTGTGGCGAGATCGGATTCCCGTGCCTCGGCCTCATTCATTCGGGCGCGTACTTCTTCAAGCTCGGCGTCGCGTTCGGCTATCTGGGATTCCCACTTTTCGCGCTCGCTCGACAGTTGGCTTGAAAGTGAACTCAAAGCCTCGGCCGGCGCGGACTTGTCGACAGCTTGACGTTCGCGCTGCAGCGCGCTTTCCAGTTGCTCGATGCGTCGGTTGTGTTCGTCGCGAATCTCCTTCTCGGCATCCAGCTTGGCGCGGGCTTCAACCAGGTTCTTCTCGGCTTCGTGGCGTTGCTCGGTGGTCTGCTCGATCTTCTGTTTCAGGGTGTCGATTTCCTCGCGCCACTTCTCGGCAGCCTGCTCGGCGTTCGTGAGCGCACCACCGACACGAACCAACTCATCTGCGGCTTCCTTGCGTTTCGCTTCGAGGTTGTCGATTTCGGCCTGCAGTGCCCGCAACCCTTCCACTTCTTTCTTGAGCTCTTCGGCCTCCTGCACCGCTTCATCGCGCTCGCCGGTTGCTGTGCGCAAGTCGACTTCGCGCTCGGCCAGTACTTCCTTCATGGCGTCGAGTTCACTGACGGCTGATTCGAGACCGCTCAGGACTTCGTCGCGCTTCTTGGTGATCTCTTCGTTGCGTGCCTTCAGCGTTTCGTTTTCGTCGCGCAGACCCGCCAGTGCTGCGAAGTCTTCTGCCGTTTGCTCGGCGCCTGCTTCTGCTTCAGCAAGCTTGGCCTTGAGCTCTTCGAGTTCCTGCTCAAGGGGTTCGATCTGTTCAAGGGCGCGCTCCTCGGCTTCGCGGGCCTTGCGCAGATCCTCAGCGGCGCGGGCGCGTTCTTCTTCCTCAAGCTTCAGCTCTTCGCGCAGGTCGTTCAGTTGCTGCTGCGCTACGTCGATCTGGCGATCGCGTGCCTCTAGCTTGCGCTCCAGTTCATCCCGGGCACCGACTTCTTTCTGCGCGGCGTTTAGCTTCTCTTGCAGCTCCTTGACTTCGTCCTGTGCGGCGTCGCGTGCGCTGCGTGAGGTTTCCGCCTCGGAGCGAGCGTCGGCGAGTTCTTCTTCAAGCTCGTTTACGCGCTTGTCGGTTTCGGCCAGTTTCTCGGCCTCGGCGCCCTGCTTCTCGAGTTGTTCTTCCAACTCAAGCACGCGGTCTTCAGCATGCGAGAGTGCCGCTTGCAACTGCTCGGCTTGCTTGGCAGCGTCGCTCTTTTCCTGCTCAAGTTGCTGTATTCGCTCGTCTCGGCGCTTCAGCGCGTCTTCGTGCTCTGTGACCTTCTTGCCGGCTTCTTCAAGCTGCTTCTTCAGCTCCGACTTCTCGTTGTCCGCCTTGTTGGCTTCCTGCCGCAGACGCTCATTTTCCTTGTTTGCGGCGTCCAATTCAGGCGCGAGCTTCGCCACATGTTCGTGGCGAGCGGCGAGTTTCTGCTCGGTTTCTTTGAGAGCCTTTTCGGTTTCCGCCAGCTTATCGCTGAGGTCCTTGGCCTTGGCCCCGCCGCCTTCTTCGAGTGATTCAAGGCGTTTGGCCAACTCGTCGTTGGCCTTTCGCAGTGCGGCGTTTTCTTCTTCGATTACTGTGAGAGACCGGTCGGCGACATCGCGATCTTTGAGCGCTTTATCACGCTCACTTTCGAGTACCGTTACTGACTGGAGTTTTTTTTTCCGGCCTCGTTTTCAGCCTGAACGTCAGCCAGCTCTTTTTTCATCTTCTCTTCAAGCTCGCGACGAAGGTTGGTCTCGTTGGAAAGTTGCGAGGCCAGGCGGCGCTTTTCTTCAAGCCACTTGCCTTCAGATGTGCGCAGGCCCTCAAGCTCGGCTTCGACGTTCTCGAACTTGCGCTTGAGCATGCCGAGTTCCTTGGCGGCGTTGCCGGCCTTGCCGAGGTCGTCGTTCAGTTTTTTCAACTCAGCCTGGGTCTTTTCCAGGTCTGCTTTGGTCTTTTCGAGCTCACCGGAAACTGACTCAGCCTTACTGGCGCTCGTTTTGGCTTTGTCGAGGTCCTTCTTTAGTTGCGCTACTTCGTCCTTGAGCTTGGTTGCCTCTTCTTCGGACTTTTTGGCGCGCTCTTCAACAGCCTTGGCAGCCTCAGGAAGGGTCTCGCCCATCTCGATGGCTTTGAGCTTTTCTTCCGCCTCGCGACGGTTGTTGGTCTCGTTGCTGAGCTGTGATGCAAGCCTGCGCTTGTCTTCAAGCCACTCGCCCTCAGCAGACCGCAGCTTCTCGAGCTCGATCTCCATGTTCTCGACTTTGGCGTGGCTGCGCTCGGACTGCTTCAGTTGCTTCTTGAGTTCTTCGACCTGCGCCTTCAGTGACTCGGCTTCTTCACTCGCGCCCTGGCTGGCCTGGTCAAGCTGCCCGCGCAGTTCTTCCAGCTCTGACTGCATGGCGGTGATCTGCCCGTTCAGCTCGTCGCGTTCGCGCTCGGCCTGTTCGCGCAGGCTGGCTTCCTGATTGACGCCTTCGCTGGCTTCCGCGCTGGCGTTTTCCATGTCAACCAGCTGTTGCTCCATGGTCGCGAGCTGCTGGCGGAGCTGTTCGACTTCGTCCTGCGCGGCGTCTGCGGCCGCTCCACCCTGCTGGGCTTCAATCAGTTGCTGCTCAAGCTGGGCGTAGTCTTCGTCGCGCTGGGTTAAGGCCGCTTCAAGCGCGCCGTACTGCTCGGAAATGTTGTCGAGTTGCTGCTGAAGGTCCATGTACGTATCAACAGCCTGCGCATTGCGCTGCTGAAGCTCGGCAATCTGGGATTCGTACTGGTCGATGAACTGCTCGTTACCTGCGTTGCCGGCCTGCGCCTGCTGCAGCAGTTGCTGCGCTTGCTGGTAGGCGTCGTAGACCTTCTTGTACTCGCCTTTGTACGTTTCAACCTTGTCGTGTGCCTGAGCCAGGCGCATTTCCATCTGGGTTTGCTGCATGACCAACTGATTGAATTCTTCACGGTCGATGCCGGCATCCATGCCGAACTTGTCGGTAACGCCCTGCACAATGTTCATGATCACCTGCGGCGTGATCACTTTCACCTTACTCGGGAGTTGGCTGCGGTCGCGAATTTGTGCGCTGGCGTCAAGGTCGGCCATGGCACGCCCGACGTCGTCACTCGGCGGTGGCCCGGCGGGTCGCTGCTGGCGCTGTGGTGGCTGCTGCGGGCTCATGCCCCCGCCCGGTAGTTTGATGCTGCGTGTACCTTGTTCGCGTCGCGCCATGTTCGGTTCCTCGGCTCGGCTTAAGAGTCCTTCTGTATAGATCATTTGGGCAGGTGGTCAAAGCGCTGGCAACCACCTTGGCGTTAATTCGGGTGCCGAAAAGCACGGTCTGACTTTTCTGTGCAAATGGTGCCACAGAAACAGGCACCAACGCACGTGGCGCAGGTGCCCGTCCGTAATCGTCTTGAAGCGTTAGCGGCGCTTGCTGCCTTTGCTTGCCTTCTCGAATGCTTCCTTCAGATCCTTGGGCGTTTCACCCTTGATCTCGTCAAACTTGATCAGGTCCGGGCCTGAGTCAAAATCGATACAGCGGCTGCCGACCAGATACAGCTTGGCGTCGCCGTCGCCGCCCGACTTCACGATTTCATAGAACGTAATCGTGTGGCGCATCTGCCCCGCTTCGAACGGGTTTTCGGAGAACTTGGTAACGGCAATGTAGCCGCCCTGGCGGTTCGCCCCGAAAGTGGTGACATCGTAGCCGTCTTTGGTGTCAACGCCGTCGGCATGAGCCGTTTCGGCCTTGTCTACAAAGGTATTCCAGGCGTAGGTGCCAGCCGCCAGCAGTGCCGCAACCGCGAAGACTGCCTTGATCAGTGTGTCGAATTTCATGCTTTGATCCTCTCAACCGGGGGAGGGAACGCGCTTCGGATTGTAGCGTGAAACCCTACCCCCGGCACGCAGAAGCGTGAAAATTAGTCGCGAGGCCCACGCAGCTTGCTGGGTGCGCTCTCGTCTTTCTTGAAGTTGACCAGCTCAAAACCCCGGTCCCACTCAATGCAGCGGCTGCCGATCAACAGCAGTTCCGCTTTGCCTTCGCCTTTGCGGGAGATCTCGTAAACAGTCATGAACTGCCGCGGCGTGCCTTTCAGTTCCTCTTTGCGCTCGTTTTCAAACTTGTCGTAGGAAGTGACTACAAGGTACTCGTTGTCGCCATTCTTGACCGTAACCACGGTGTAGCCGTCCTTGCTGTCAACGCCCGCGCCGTCGGCATGCACAGGGCGCGGGGCTACCGTAAACGTGCTCCAGGCGTAGCTAAATGAGGCCGTCGCCACGGCCAGCACCAGCGGCGCACCAAGCAGAACCAACACATACGTAAGCTTTTTCATAGCAGGACTCCTGCAAGGGGGGTGTGGGGCATGCCCGGGCAAATCGCGGCCAACGCGCCGAAGCAGGCGCAAAGCGGAGCAGGCATAAGCCTTAGCTCATGAAAATGGCTTAGTGATCAGCCGGGTTTTTCTACGCACGGAAAGACCGGACAGGGGTAGGAACGGGGTCCGTCTGTCTATATGTGGAGTTCGCCTGCAAACGCTTACATGCGGGCATCCGGAAAGTCCTTGGTTCCTGTGGTGTGTGGGGCAGGGCTAGCCGCTACTCCGACTACCTGTAGTCTGCACTGAGTAGCAGGAGGAGAGGTAGCGATGCGGTTACGTGAAATTCAGAAGATGAACGTCGTGGGCTGTGTCCTGATTTGCTGTGCCTTGTCTGCATGTGGTGGAGGCAACTCAGCCGACCCAAACGCAACGAATCCAGAAGGAGGATCGGCATCAGGATTTCGGCTGGTCGTCAGAACCGTGGAGGATGTCGACAAAGGGCCAGCACAGATTACTGATCTTGTTGTCGAGACTGGCGATACTTCCGTTCTGAACTACGCGTTATCGAAGTATCCGCAGCTTGAAGCTTTAAAGCTATGGGCCGGCGAGTATGTGGAACACGAAGACGAGTTGCACCGCCTGTATGGGGAGCTTAAGCAGCATGTCCGGTTGGAGATATTGGGTTCAGTCGTATCGCGTAGAGCTCTGATGACTTTGTTATCACCCGTTCGGTTAGAACGGATTAAGTTGACACGTTGCACTGTGTATCGACCCTCAGATGGAACGCCTGAACATCTCTCTCCGGCAGATCGCGATAGTTTGGACCTGAATGTCGTAAGCGCCTCGGAGGTTTTTTTCGATGAGATCGCGATGTTGTATCGCGGTTCCTCAATCCGGCACTTGGGAATCAGACTAAGCAGTTGGTTCGATGACTCGAAGCTACACACACTGTCGAGTTTCGGAACCGTCCGTCAACTGACTCTGGCAGACACAGCAGTTCGCTTTAGAGGCAATGGCTCCGTGCCAGGGTTTCAACTGCGAGGCCTCACTGACCTTACGCTCAGGTCAGTGACCTTCGGATCGGATGTCAACATCACAAACGACTCGATGCCTGATCTTCGCAACATTGTGCTGGAGAATTGCGTCCTGAGCGACTCATTTGCAAGGGCTATCGCCGACCACAAGGAAATCCGAAAGCTGGAAGGATCAGACGGAACTGTCTTCTCGAAATCTGAGAAGGCCATGCTTCTCTCAAGAGATCCACCCATCATCATTGAGTAGGAGTTCCGTGCGGTTCACATCCAGGCTCTGAGTCGTGATTACCCCTGCGGCACGCTGGCCCAGTTGGTGGGGACGCTCTGGCGCAACTCGAAGCGGGTGTAGCGCTTCCGGAACAACATCTCGACGTCGCCGGCGGGGCCGTTGCGGTTCTTGGCGATAATCAGGTCGATCTCGGCCATCTCGTTGGTGTCGATCATCCCTTCTTCGGATTCCTTCTTGTGGATCATCAGCACCTGGTCAGCGTCCTGCTCAATGCTACCTGATTCACGCAAGTCGCTGAGCATCGGCCGTTTTTCGCGGCTGCTGCGTTGCTCTACGCCACGGTTTAGCTGGGCCGCCGTGATGACCGGGATTTCCAGTTCACGGGCGAGTGCTTTCAGGCCGCGGGAGATGTTGCCGATCTGCAGGTGTCGATCGAGCCGGTCATTGTCTTTGATTAGCTGCAGGTAATCGACGAAGATGCACTCAATGTCGTGGCGCTCTTTCATGCGCCGCGCTTTGCTGCGAATCTCGGACAGGTTCAGTGTGAAGCTGTCATCGACGAAAATCGCGGCCTGCGCCAGTCGCTGTGTAGCGGCCTTCAACTCGCCTTCTTCATCTTTGTTGTAGAGCCCGAGTTTTACTTTCTTCAGGTCCACACCGGCGTTGGAACAGATCACGCGCTGGACCAGTTCCGTCGCTGTCATTTCGAGACTGAAGAGCAACACGCCGCCCTTGCCGTCGTCGCGCCGGTTGTGGGTGTCGAGGGCAATATTCTCCGCGAGGTTAAGCATCAGCGACGTCTTACCCTGACCGGGGCGTGCGCCGATGACGATAAGCTCGCCGGGTTTCCAGCCGGTGGTGAAGGCGTCAAGGTCGCTGTAGCCGCTTGAGAGCCCCGGCAGTGCGTGTCCATCATGGCTCAACCGCCACTCGCGCATGCGTGCCTGCTGTTCCATCACCTGCTGGATCAAGGCCTGCACAGTGTGTGTCTGCCCGTGGAAGCGCTGGGCGGCGATGTCGAAGACGTCCTGCTCAAGCTTTTCAATCACGTCGCCGGGTGACTTGGTTTCGTCCAGCGCCATGGAACGGATATCGCCTGCGCGCAGGATGATCTCGCGCATCAGCGCCCGGTCGCGCACGATGGTTGCGTAGCGCTCTGCGGCGTATGCGCTGGGTACGGAATGGCTGATCTCGGAAAGGTAGCTGTGCAGGGCGTCCGCGCCGCCGCATTCGTCGAGTGCGCCGTCTTTCCGTACCTGCTCACCGACGCTGACCCAGTCGATTTCATGCCCTTCTGCAGACAGGCTTTGAATCGCGCGGTAGATATGCTGATGGCTTGCACGCCAGAACATCTCCGGCTTTTTGAGGATCAGCGTAACTTCGGGAAGGCAGCCCGGGTCAACGAAGATAGCGCCCATCACGGCCTGCTCGGCCTCGATGGAATGTGGCGGAATGAAACCGTTTTGTTCAGACATGGGGCGACACAACTCCACTCACCAGATACGGCGAGCTAATCTAAGGTAACAACCACTGCGACATGGAACGGCGCTAAGGGTAGGGCGGCAATTGCGAGGCGCACGTGCGGACTAACTTTTGGAAAAGGTGTCAGCCGCGCCGACGGTTGTGGAGAACTGGCTGATAACACCCGCTCTCAAATTAGATCGGGGCAGGCGCTTTCGCACCTGCCCCGATTCCCGGTCGGTCCCACAATACCTTCCGGGCCTGGAAAGTTAGCGCCCGCCGGCCGTGCGCTCCAGTTGGCTGGCTTGCTGGTTGATCCACTGGTACAGACGTGGGTCGCCAATCGTTGTGTGCGCGACGCCTTCCTGCACTAGAAACTCGTGGTTGATGCCCTTCCGCTCAAGTTCCTCGTGAAGCAGTCGGTTTTGCGGATACAGCCCCATGGGGTCTTCCGTGCCGGTCGTGAGGAACAGGCGGAACGGCAGCGGACGGTCCAGATGGCGGATCTGCTCAAAGGGGCTGTAGGAGTCGAATTCCTGTTCGCTGCCAAACTTTCCCGCGACGCCGCTCTGCCAGCGGTTCAAGTAGAAGCTGTTGCCATAGGTCTGTTTGAAGTCTTCGATTTCGGACTCCGGCTCAAAGGGCGAGACGTCGTATGCGAATGGGCTCGCGGCCGCGACTGCATCGAAGACATCGGGGTGGCGCAGGGATAGCATCATTGCACTTAGTCCACCCATGGAGTGCCCGAAGGCGATGGTCGTGTCGTTCACGCGGTACTGGGTGCGGACATTGGGGATGACTTCATCGAAGAGGACGCGTTCGGATTCACCCGCGATCACATCGAGGCGACCGACGCTCGGCGCCAGCACTATGAACGGGCCGAATTCGCCGTCCTGCATCTTTGGAATCAGGCGCTCGCCAAGACCGCCCTCTTGTCCCCAGGTGCGATGGCTGCCGCCGCCCCCATGGAAGTAAACCAGCAGGGGAAACTCGCGATTGCTCTCGGCGTCGTACTGTGGCGGAAGATAGACGCGGTACTCGAGCGTCTTTTCTGATTTCTCGTCGATGCTAACGGCCTTGTAGTCGCTCTCAATCCGGTCAGACAGACTGACAGCGCAGCCGGTGAGCAAGATCGCGGGAAGAAGTGCGGGAATGACAAAACGTAGGCGGTTCATGTGTGGTCTCCAGGTTTCAAGTGGTTCGTTGACACCTGAAGAACGATGGCACTGGTTTTCATATTCCGAAAACTAATTTTCTGCAAAAGAAAAGATTTTCCCCGTGGGTTACGGCGTTATATTGTCAGGAAAGTGCCGGCTCACTTCGGCATTACATGCGGGGCACCGGGAGACGTCATGATCAGCAAGACTCTGGAACTTGAGCTATCGGCCTACAACATCGGCGAGAAGGTCAAGGATCTGCGCTCTCAGCGCGGTCTCAAACTTGTTGAGTTAGGTGAACACACTGGGCTGTCGGCCGCGATGCTCTCGAAGATTGAGCGCGGCAAGCTGATTCCGACACTCCCCACGTTGATGCGCATTGCATTGGTATTCAGTGTCGGGCTCGACTACTTCTTCGGCGACCAGCGCAAGCGGTATGCGTTTGCCATCGTTCGCAAGGGTGACCGCATTAAGCTGCCGGCCGGCCTGGACCGCAAAGTCGTACCGTTTGATTTCGAGAGTCTCGACTACGCCGCGCTTGAGCCCAAGATCGGTAGCTTTCTCGCCCATTTCCGGAACGTCGACGACGGCAAAGTACCCATGCACAGCCACGCGGGCGTCGAGTTCATCTACCTGATGTCGGGGCGTCTGGAGCTGCACTGGCACGGCGAGACGCACATTCTTGAAGCAGGCGACAGCGTCTACTTCGATGCGGGCATCGACCACGGCTACCGACGGCTCGGCAAGGAAGAAACCGTGGGCGTGGTTGTGACAGTCCCCGAATAGACGTGAATGCCTTTGTCGCAAACCTCACGCCTTCTTGGCGTGATTTCAACAGTCCTGCGTTACGTTACTGACACACCTTAACGTGCGCGGAATCATGCTCGATTCAGAAACCAAGCCACCCAAGCAGCGCTATCGAACGGTCTGGATCAGCGACACCCATCTGGGCAGCCGTCACTGCCGCGCTGAGCGTCTGCTGAACTTTCTGAAAGTTACGGAGTGCGAACATCTTTACCTGGTTGGCGACATCATCGACATCTGGGCTTTGAAGCGGAAATGGCACTGGCCGAAACTGCACAGCGATGTCCTGCGCCGCATCCTGAAAACCGACAACAAGGGCACCAAGGTCGTGTTCGTGCCGGGCAACCATGACGAGTTGTTCCGTAGCTACAACCGCCTTGTGTTCGGCGGCGTCGAGATCAACAACGAACCGATTCACATAACAGCCGACGGGCGGCGCGCGGTCGTTTTGCACGGCGACATTTTCGACGCCGTTGTGGCGAATCACAAAATCATCACCTTCATCGGTGACTGGCTGTATGAAGTTTTGCTGCGGGTGAACATCTGGTTCAACGCCGTGCGGCGCTGGTGCGGCTTCGGCCACTGGTCGCTGAGCAACTTCGTCAAACACCAGGTAAAGCAGGTGATCAGTTTCATCGGCAGCTATGAGGACGCGCTGGTTCGCTACGCCAAGCAGAAGAAGGCGGACATGATTGTCTGCGGGCACATTCATCACCCGGAGGTCCGTGAAGTAGACGACGTGCTTTACTGCAACTGCGGCGACTGGGTTGAGAACTGCAGCGCCATCGTTGAACACTTCGACGGGCGCATTGAGATGCTACGTTTCGGCTTTGACGGTGACTTCGACGGTGATTCCACAGTTAAGGTATCCGAGCCTGAAACCAGCCGTCGGGCGCCAGAGTTGGCTGGCGCAGGCAGTGCGGCACGTGTCGCGGAACGCCTGAAGCTGGAGATCGCGACCAGCATGGCCGTTGATCCCGACGATGATGACGGCGCCAAGACGGAACTGGTGGCCGAAGAACTCAATGCCAGCTGATCACGCAGTCGAACGGGCATTCGGGCTGACCCGAATCACGCTAGTACGACCCTTCCCGGCACGCTTTGCGTCGTACATGGCTTCGTCGGCACGGCGTACAACCTCGGTGGCGTCTTGTGGCGGCATCTCATACCAGGCAATGCCGACGCTGGCACCGAAGTTGCAGCTTGGATAGTCAGGCGCAATCTTCCTGACGGCCTCGAGTACGCGGTCTGCGACGGCCGTGGCGCCCTCGGCCGTCGCCTGCCACAACAAGGCGGCGAACTCGTCGCCACCGAGGCGCGCCGGGACGTCCGCCGCGCGCAAGCTTTCACGCAGGCAGTCGGCCACGCGGCGCAGTACCTTGTCGCCTTCAACATGTCCGTGGCGGTCGTTGACCCGTTTGAAATTATCCAGGTCCAGGTACAGCAGGCACATCGGTTTCTTCTCGCGCAGGCAGCGCGCGATCTCAGGTTGCAGACGCTCAAGGAACTCGCGCGAGTTCGGCAGACCTGTCAGCATGTCTGTTCGGGCAATACGGGCTTCGTTGTCCAGAAGCTCTTGCACACGGCTGTTTACGCGCCGCAACTCATCGCGTTCGCGGCGCAGGCTCGAAATGGACAGCCCGACGACAGCGAATACAGACAGCGCGGAGACTTCATTCCAGGCCGACGCAAGGGTGAAGTGGTAGTCGTGCAGCAGGAATTCAGCCGTGCCCCATGCCAGTGCTGAGGCGACCGCGACAACCAGGACGTAGCGTCGCCTGAGGGTCCACGCAACCAGCATGATTGGCAGGAAGTAGAACAGGACCGAACGGACTTCAGTACCTGTGACATGGTCAAGCCAGCCGAAGAGGCCGACAAGGGCAAGCGCGCCAACCAGTATCCCAAGTTTCCGTCGCATCGCGTCACCGCGAGAAGACTAACATCGCGCCGGACCACCGAAAGATAGGGTTGTTTCGAGTGACTCACTGACGCCGACCGCGCTGTCGGTGTAGGCTTGGGTTATGTCCGACAAAAGCTACGAGCACGCACGGCGCATCGGCCCCGTTTATGACCCAGAGCTCGCAGCCCGTCTGACTCGAAAACCTTGGGAAGCACCCCACAGTCGATCGTTCAGTTGCGCGAACGCCTGGAATCTGCTGATTGCCTCATATCTCGCGTATGCACCAAAGGACCAGGCGATCGCTGAACTGTTGCGCCATGGCATGACGAGCTACAACGGCGGGATAGTATGGGTCGAGAAGGAAAATGACGTCGCTTTTGTGGCATCCGACGGGCAGCACGCGATTGTCGCTGCACGCGGCTCCGACGAGATGAGAGACTGGTGGGACAATCTGCAAGTCGGGCTGGTCGATGACACGATGGGAAGGGTGCATGGTGGCATCAGCAAGGCCATCGCACGCGTCTGGCAACATCTGGACAGTCGGGGTCTGGAACTGGTCAGCCAGGCGAAGCGTGTCTGGTTGACCGGGCATAGCCGTGGCGCGCTGATGATCACGCTTGTGGCCGCGCGTTGGCGCGCTCGCGGTGTGTGCTTGGACGGGCTGTATACATTCGGTTCTCCGCGTATCGGCGACGAGAAATTCCAGGCCGAGCTGCATGCATCTATGCCAGGCCTCATCCACCGCGTGCAAAACGAAGGCGACTGGATGGCCGACATGCCGCCGAACCCTCCTTACCGGCACGTACACGTGGGGGAGCTGACAAGTACTCGGGAATCGGATGACACAGAGGACGGCGCGTCACCCCAGGAAAAAGAGACCCGCCTGAAGTTGTTGCTGAATCAGGGCATAACGGGGCTTCGAGACCGCATCATCGGTCACCACCTTCCGCAGGCTTATTTCAAAGGGCTGCAGGAGTATTGCGAAGCCTAGGCTTGCTCGTCTGAAGCGTTGGGCTTCGCCTGAAGCAAGTCACGGATTTCAGTCAGTAGTTCCTGGTCTTTCGTCGGCTTGGCGGGCGCGGCGGCTTGTTTCTTCTTGAGCTTGTTGATCGTCTTAACCACCACAAACATCGCGAAAGCAACAATGATGAAGTTGATCAGTACATTGATGAACGCGCCGTAGTTGATTGTCACGGGCGCGGCTTCGGTGCCCATGTTGATGGCGAGATCCTTGAAATCAATGTTTCCAAGCACGTAGCCGATCGGTGGCATGATGATGTCTTTTACCAGCGATTGCACGATGGCCGTGAAGGCCGTGCCGATCACGATGCCGACTGCCATGTCAATGACATTGCCTTTGACGGCGAAATCGCGGAACTCTTTGATAATGCCCATGTTCTGGCTCTCCGGGTTGAGTTCAGAAGTGTAGATTCGCCCCGGGCTTCTTGAAGTACCGTTGGGTGAATTGCGCCCACGTTTCACTCTCGGAAAAGAGCGTATGGTCTGGATACCCGGCTTCGGCAAGTACACACCCAAACAAGGCAACCGCGTCGGCGATGACGCGCCCGACTTCACGTTGAAAGATCACGATGGCAACGAGGTGAAACTGTCGGGGCAGGTGGGGGATAAGCCGGTTGTGCTCGTGTTCTACCCAAGGGCGGGCTCACCGATCTGCACCAAACAGATGTGCAGCCTGCGTGACGGCTGGACTGAGCTGATGGCCAAAGCAAAAGTTTTCGGCGTGAGCTACGACGGCGTCGAACAGGTCAGGAAGTTCAAGGAACAGCAGAAGCTACCGTTCACACTGTTAAGCGATCCCAACAAGAAAGTCGCCAAACTGTACGGAGTAGACGGAACCTTTGCCGCCGCCCGGGTAACGTTCGTGATAGGCACAGACGGCAAAATCAAAGCAGCCATAGACAGCATCAACGCCAACGAGCATGCGAAGCAGGTTCTGAAGGCGTTGTAGCTCAGCCGCCAAGGTCTATTCCACCACGGAGAACACGGAGTTGGGTTCGCTAGCTAGCCGTCGCGGCTTTCTTGGCGCGTTTCCTCAGGCTTTCGTTGAGCTCGCGTTTGCGGATTCTGAAGGCCTTGGGTGTTACCTCGACCATTTCGTCCGGCTCGATCCATTCCATGGCCTCTTCGAGGCTCATTTCGCGGCTCGACTTCAGCTTGGTGAAGCTTTCCTTCGTGCTGCTGCGGATGTTGTTTAGCTGCTTCGTGCGACACGCGTTTACGTTGATGTCGCCATCGCGGCAGTGCTCGCCCACGACTTGCCCGACGTAAGCCGGGTCACCAACCTTCGCGAAGAACTCGCCGCGGTCGTTTAGCCCGTCAAGAGCAAAGCTCGTGACGCGACCGGCGTCGGTCGCGATCATGGCGCCGCGGACACGGTGAGTAATCTCGCCGGCCATGCGTTTGTATTCACGGAAGCGGTGGCTGAAAATTGCTTCGCCTTGCGTGGCCGTCAGGATGCGCGTGCGCATCCCGATCAAACCACGTGATGGTACCTCGAAGTGAATCACCGTGCGCTGCCCGTGGTTTTCCATGTGGGTCATCATGCCCTGACGTGACCCGAGCAATTCAATCACTTTGCCCGCGTGGGTTGCCGGTACGTCAATGACCGCGTCTTCCCACGGCTCCTCTTTGTGCCCGTTGACCTCGTGGAGGATCACTTCGGGTGCGCCGATGGCGAACTCGTAACCTTCACGGCGCATGTTCTCAACGAGAATGCCGAGGTGCAGCGTGCCTCGGCCCGCGACCATGAAGCTGTCGGCCGCGCCTTCTGTGTTGACACCCAGCGCTACGTCGGCCTCGGCGGCGCGCTCAAGGCGGTCGCGAAGCTGGCGGCTGGTGACGAATTCGCCCTCCTGGCCTGCGAAAGGTGAATCGTTTACGCGAAACTCCATGGTGATGGTCGGCTCATCGATCGGCACCGGCGGTAGCGCCTCAGGGTGATCGACGTGGGCCACTGTGTCACCGATATCGATGTCATCAAGCCCGACTATGGCCACGATGTCACCGGCCTTGACCTGCTCAACGTCGACCCGTTTGAGACCTTCAAACACCTGAAGTTGCTTCGCCTGCGCTTTGCGGACTTCGCCCTCGCGGTTGATCACCACGACCTGCTCACGTACTGCCAGTGTGCCACGCATGATGCGCCCGATGCCGACGCGCCCGACAAACTGATCGAACAGGAAATTCGTGATCTGTACCTGGAACGGTTTGTCAGGTTGCACTTCCGGGCCCGGGATGCGATCAATCATCGCGTCCATCAGCGGGACCAGATTCTCACCGAGGTTTTCCGCGTCAAAGCTTGCCACGCGGTTGCGACCGCTGGCGTAGATGACCGGGAAATCAAGTTGCTCGTCGTCGGCACCCAAGTCGATGAAAAGCTGGAAGACTTCGTCCAGTACTTCAAGCGGGCGACCATCCGGCCGGTCAATCTTGTTGATGACAACCAACGGCTTCAGGTTGTGGGCGAGCGCTTTCGTCAGCACGAACTTCGTCTGCGGCATCGGGCCCTCGGCTGCGTCCACCAGCAGGAAGCAACCGTCAGCCATGCTGAGTACGCGCTCAACTTCGCCTGCAAAGTCGGCGTGGCCCGGTGTGTCGATCAGGTTGACTTTGACGCCGCGCCAATTGAACGAGACGTTCTTGGCCAGGATGGTGATGCCGCGCTCACGCTCGAGCGGGTTGCTGTCCATGAACGCTTCTTCATGCTCGGACTTGTGGCCGAAGAAGTTTGCTTCTTCCAGGAAGCCGTCAACCAGTGTGGTCTTGCCGTGGTCAACGTGGGCAACAACTGCAATGTTTCGAATGTCTTCGCGGCGCATCGGGTGTCCTGACAAAAGGTGCGGTAGGGTAGCGAAGCGCGGCGTCATCGCAATCCCGCGCGAGGCGAAAAGCGGGCGTGAATGCGTGAACTAAAGATCACGCATACTACGCTGAGGCGAGTTTCGACTCAGGGATGGTTTGCAGTGCCTGCCGGATGCTCAGCAGATGACCGGCCATTGCCAGCGGCACCAACAGGCCCGGCAACCAGACATATGGCCACGTCGCGACAATGCTGCTGTCAGGAGTGACGAAGAACTTCTGGAATGGCCCAGGCGACGCCAGGACTGCATGCACGAGTACGCTGCCAAGGATCAGCATGCCGGTGATGTTCCATGCGATGACCAGCGTCCTGTTCGGCCTCTTCCAGACCAGCCAGGCTATCAGTGGCGCAGAGAGCCCGACAAGGATGTCGAAGTTTCGTCCTTCAAAAGTCAGTAGTGTCGGGCCAACGTTGTTAGCTGCCAAAGCCCAAAGGACGAGCTCAACCCCGACTCGGAAGACCTGATAGGCGATCAAGGCGGGAGGAGAAACTTGAGCCACAATCCGTCTGCCAACCGGACCAAACACTACAACGCAGACGCCGATGAGCACGACAGCCAGAACCGCGCCGTTGGGTGGTGGACGATCCGGGCTTGGCATCAGAACGCCGGATGCCGCGAGCACTGACGTCAAAGCAAGCCAGCCGAAGATTAGCCCGGCGACGGTGGCAAGCGCACGCCCACGAGTAGCTTTGCCGAGCCATGCAGAGCTTACGGCTCGCAAAATCAGGACTACGCCGATCAGAACGAGCGAGGTGAACAAAGCATCTACAAGAATTTGTGGCATTGCCTCGCCTCCGAGTTGGAAGCTAGCAGACTAAAGTTGCCTATGCAACTAAATGCAGCTTGATATGAAAACAGAACTAAAACCCGCGAATGCGTTTGCTGATGCGCACCATCGTGTCCATGCCGCCTTTGCCGAGAACTTCTTCGGCTGTGGCCTGGGCTGTGCGCCAGTAGGGGACAGCTTCGCCCAGTTTCTTGCGTCCCGTATCGCTGAGTCTCAGCGTGTGTGAGCGGGCATCTTCACCAGCCGCTTTCTCAACCCAGCCGTTGCGTTCCATACGGTCAACGTTGCGGCTCAGCGTGCTTTTGTCGAGTTTCAGCGCTTCGCAAATCGCAGCGGGGTGGATGCCGCCCGTGTGTTCGAGTGCGACCAGAATCGTCATTTGTGAGGCCGTCAGCCCCACGTTGCGAAGGGCATCGTCGTAGATGGATGTGATCACGCGTCCGAGCAGGCGGGTGCGGCTCGCGAGACATGCGCCGGCGATTTCATCCGCCGCCTGTTTTAGTTGATTGGCCATGCAACTGATTATGCATGAGAAAATTCCACCGCGCAACGAATAAACCTGACCACTGGGTCAGTTATTGTATAGATGGACAGAGATGGCACGATATCATGCCGAAAACGTCATCCGCTACGGCGGAAAGTGTCTCGTTAACTGAGGTTGAATCAGCATGGCACGAACCTTTGATCTCGCCCCCGACGAAAAAATCGAGTGGTTCCGCACCCTTCCGTTCTGGCTGGTGCACCTGCTTCCGTTGGCAGCCATCTGGACAGGCGTTCATTGGTCGGCCTGGATCGTCATGGTTTTCCTGTATTACGCGCGCGTGTTTTTCATCACGGGCGGCTATCACCGCTATTTCTCGCATCGCAGCTACCAGATGGGGCGTGGGATGCAGTTCTTCATGGCGCTTGGCGGCACCAGCGCGTTCCAGCGCGGTGTGTTGTGGTGGGCGGCGCATCACAGGCATCACCACAAGTATTCCGACCAGCCTGAAGAC
>JAGQRE010000037.1:15836-30509 GCA_020425695.1 Planctomycetota bacterium | reverse complement strand
GGTGTGGTTCCAGACCTGCGCGGCGTTGTTGAACAGTCCGCCTTCGGCGGTCTTGATCAGGTCCTCGAGTGACTTGTCGCCCTCAGGCTTGCCCTCGGTCATGGCATTGAGATTTGTCACATAGGCGTTGTGGTGCTTGCCGTAGTGATAATCGAGAGTTTCGGCCGTGATATGCGGCTCAAGTGCGTTCTTTTCCCACGGCAGTGCTGGCAGTTCAAAGGCCATGAATGGCTCCTGGTAGTCGGTTCCGGGCTGTCTTCCCGTAATCAGTTCGCTTGTTGGGTTTATAAAGCAAGGCCTTTATAAATCAAGCCCCGTTGCCTGGTGCCAGAAAATAGTTTTGGCTTCAAGAAATTCTGTAAGCTGAGGCGAATGTTGTTCTACGTATATGCGTACGGTGTGGTATGATTTACGGAACCACATGCAGTGCAATAGGTGCAAATCTCTTTCTTCTTCACTATGGGGAATGACAAATGGGTAAGTTTCTTTCCATGGCCGCCCTCAGCATCGCGATGATCAGTCTCGCGGGTGTTGTCGCGCAGCCGCTTTCGGCAGGCTGATGCGGACCTTCAGCTGGACCAGTTGGTCCCGTAGGTCCCAGGGGGGGCGGTGCCGCTCGCCCGGTAGCAGACCCGGCCAAGATGCCTTCATGGGCTAAGGCCTCAAGTGACTCCATCGAATCAGCTTCGGCCGAAAAGCGCCCGATCGTCCTTTATTTTGCGGACGAAGCGGACAGCGATTTCGAAATGTACGGCGAAGACTTTGCTGAACTCAGCAAGATGGACGCCATGTTCATCAAGATCGCTTACACAGCCGACCGCGAAGTTTCGCCGTGGGCCGAAGAAAGTGTTGTCCCAACCAGCAAGCTGCTTAGTGACAACCCGTCGCGTGAGTACAACATCCGGGTCGGTGATGCGACCGTCCTGGTTTGTGACTGGTTCGGCAATGAGTACTTCCGCACCGACAACCGCGTCAAGGCCGACAAACTGAAGGCCATGGTTGAGCGAGTTGCCGATCAAGTGGAAGACGCCAACAAGAAGCTGCAGAAGAACCTCGACAAGGCCAACGGCTACGTTGAGAAGGAAGACCAGAAGAACGCTGTGAAGTACCTCGTCAAGAACTTCGACGAAGGCGTTGTCGGGCT
Source organism: Planctomycetota bacterium (assembly GCA_020425695.1). Taxonomy (GTDB): domain Bacteria; phylum Planctomycetota; class UBA8742; order UBA2392; family UBA2392; genus JACKID01. The sequence continues at coordinate 29,365 of JAGQRE010000037.1, read as the reverse complement.
TGAGGCACAGGAAGCATCAATCCGCCTGTACCACGAGATCATGGACAACGTTCGCAGCCAGAAGGACGAGTTGGTCGAGAAGGGCGACGTTGACGGTCTCAAGGAGCTCGCCAAGGTTGTCAAGAAGACTGAACTTGAGAAGGAAATCGACGAAGCCATGGACGCCGCCAAAGAAGTAGCGGCCAACAGTGGCCCGACGACCCAGAAGTAGCCAAGCGTGTAGACAGGACGGGACGGCGCTCGCGCCGTCCCGTTTCTATTTGTGTCTCTGCCCTTCCCCGTGTTTAGGTCACAACTAAACAATACGATCAACTATGATTTCCTTGTAAGTAACTCTAGTCCCACTACACTGATAGGCAGGTGCTGGGCATCTTTTTTTCCTTGGAGGAGTCAACATGCGTAAGTACATGCTTGCTCTGCTGTCTGTCGGGGCCTTTGCCCTTGCAGGTGTCGCAGCGCAGCCGCTTTCGGCGGGCTGATGTGGTAGTAGCAGCGGCGGTGCCGCTGCAGGCGGAGCAACCAAACCCACGGGTGGCAGCAGTGCAGGCCCGATCGGACAAGTTCCGCAACCGAAACGAGCAGGTGGTACGGGCCGCGCGGCCCCTACCGTAGACCCTGAAGCAATCCCATCTTGGCAGCGCGCGTCAACGGAAACGCTTGAAGCAGCTGCTGCCGAAAATCGCGCCCTTGTAATCTACTTTGCTGAAGAAAATGCGACCGACGCTGACTTTGCCGGCAAAGACTTGGCTGAACTCAGCAAGACCGACGCCGTCTTCGTGAAGATTGCCTACACGGAAGACCGCGAAGTTTCGCCGTGGGCCGAAGAATCCGTCGTCCCGACCAGCAAACTGCTCAGCGACAACCCGTCACGCGACTACGATGTCCCGGTCGGCAAGACCACCATCATCGTCGCCGACAGCTACGGCAATGAGTACTACCGTCTCAGCAAGACGCCGAAGGGCGACCAGCTCAAGGCCTACATCTCGAAGGTCAACGACCAGTCAGAGAAAGCCAGCGAGAAGCTTCAGAAGAACCTCGACAAGGCCAAGGAATACCTCGACAAGCAGGACCGCAAGAACGCGGTGAAATACCTGCTGAAGAACTTCGACGAAGAAGTCGTTGGGCTTACGCCACAGGAAGAATCCGTCCGCATGTACCACGAGATCCTGGACGCAGCTCGCTCTGAGCTCGCAACCATGATTGAAAAGAAAGACGCGGACGGCATCAAGAGCCTCGCCAAGGAACTCAAAAAGACCGACATGGAGAGCGAGATTGACGACGCTCTCGAATCGGTGAAGTAACAAGGCCAATACACTAGTCATCAAAGGCGGCGTCTTCGGGCGCCGCCTTTGCCTTGGGTTGGCGAAACACCAGGTGCCAGACCGGATAACTGAACCCGGCGAACACCACGAAAGACGTCACCAGCACAAGCAGGTCGCTCTCCCCCACTGCGCTCGGCAACAGCTTTCGAGCGAGCCAGAGCAGCAGGATGTTCATACCCAGCGTCGCAACTTCAGCCAGCACGAAGCCGCCGAGCTGCCTGTGCAGCTTGCCCTGCCGTGCACGAAACACGAAGTAGCGCGCCCCGATGAACTGCACGCCGGCGCCGACAACCAGCCCGACGTTGTCCGCCACTGTCTGCGCCCAACCAATCCAGTGAAACAGCGGCAGGTAGACCGCAAAGTAAACGCCCGTCGCGATGCCACCGGTCAGCACGTTTCGCAGGAAACGCCGGATGCGCTGGCCGGTGCTGGATGGCTCGCTGGTCATCCGGGCAGCATACCCGTTCACGGTAAAGCTTACATGAACGGCGAATGGACCCGGGCAACTCGCCTGCTAAACTGGCCATGTGACCAAAGCGGCGACATCACCGACAGCAACCCTGCGCGACCTGCCCAAGCTGGACTCCCTGCTTGCCAGCGACGCGTTTTCGAACTTGATCGAAACGGCCGGGCGACAGTTCGTTACCGACGAAACCCGCACCGCGCTTGATGTGATGCGCCTTGAGATTCGCGAAGGCGGGCACGTCTTTCAGTCCGAGCTCACGGAGACCGCTTTGGCCGGGCTGGTTGAGCGCCGCATCGCCGCGTTGATCGACCCGATCCAGTGCCGTGTACTGAATGCCACGGGCGTCATCCTGCACACGTCTCTGGGGCGCGCACCACTTGCGCCTGAGGTTGTCGCGGCGGCCGTGCGTGAAGCATCCGAGTACTCATGCCTTGAGCTTGACCGGTCAAGTGGCAAGCGCAGCGACCGCGACAAGCTGGTGAATGATCTTCTGGCCCGCGTAACTGGCGCAGAAGCCGCGACGGTAGTCAACAACAACGCCGCCGCGACGATGCTGATCCTGAACACCATGGCCGACGGCAAAGAAGTCCCGTGCAGCCGCGCGCATATGGTTGAGATCGGCGGCAGCTACCGTATGCCGGACGTCATGCGCAAGTCCGGCTGCAGACTGGTCGAGATCGGCGCGACCAACAAGACGCGCGCCGCTGACTACGAAAACGCCATCACGGACGAGACCGCGATGTTGCTCAAGGTTCACACCAGCAACTACGCGATTGTCGGCTTCACCCACGAGGCTGCGCTGGAAGAACTGGTTGAGATCGGACGCCGCCGAAATGTACCCGTCGTTTACGACCTCGGCGCCGGCAGCCTGGTTGACCTGAAACCGTACGGCATCACCCGCGAACCCAGCGTACCGGAGCTGGTGCGTACCGGCGCGGATCTGGTCTGCTTCAGCGGCGACAAGCTGTTCGGCGGCCCGCAGGCGGGCTTGATTGTCGGGCGCAAAGACCTGATCGCGAAGGTCAAGAAGAACGCCATGTTCCGCATGATGCGCTGCGACAAGGTTACGCTGGCGCTGCTTGAACATACGCTGAAACTGTATCTCGACCCGGACAGCGTACTTGAGCGCGTGCCGACACTACGCAGCATCGCCCGCGACCCCGAAGAACTTCGGCGCAAGGCGCGCTCGCTTGTCAGCAGGCTCAAGAAGCTCGGCGTGGAAGCCGCGACCGCAGACAGTACCAGCCAGATCGGCGGCGGCAGCACCCCGGGCGAAGAGCTGCCGACGACCGTCGTAATCGTCAAAAAACTCGGCGGCTCGCCGGATGCCGCAGCGAAACGCTTGCGCATGGGTGAACCCAGCGTGTTCTGCCGCATCGAGAATGACTCACTCGTGTTCGACCCCCGCACACTGCTGCCCGGCCAGGCTACCGAATTGGTGGCAGCCATCGCCGCCGCGCGCAAGGCCTAGCCGAACTTGGAAGACCTCACGATCGTGCTGCCAACCATCAACGAAGCCGGCAATGTCGGCCCGTTGATTCACGCGCTGTATGAACAGTTCGGCAAAACACCTGTCATGGTTGTAGACGGCGGAAGTCGCGACGACACAGTGAACGAAGCCACGCAGGCGGGCGGGCGCGTGATCGAAAACCTGAACGGCTACGCCGCCAGCCTGATGCAAGGAATCACCGAAAGCGGCACGACATGGGTGTTGGTGATGGACGCCGACAACAGCCACCGCGCTGCCGACGCGATCAAGCTGTGGGAAGCACGGGAAGGAGTTGATCTCGTCGTCGGTAGCCGCCTGGTGAAGGGTGGTGGAAGCTCAGGCAGCGCGTTCAGGCGCTTTCTCTCCGGTACACTGGCGGGGATGTTCGCCACGTTTGCGCGTTTACCGGCCCGCGATGTCAGCTCCGGCTTTCGTCTGTATCGACGCGAGCTTTTTATAGACGCACAACCCGGCGCGAAGTTCTTTGAGGTTCAGCCGACCTTGCTGGCGCACGCAAAACTAAAGGGCGCGAAGGTGAAAGAAGTCGGCATTTTCTACCACCCAAGAAACGCGGGCAAGTCGAAGAACCGCATCATTCGCTACGGCGTGGCCTTCATCGCCGCCATGTTTCGCCTGCGGCGGCAGCTTCGGCGCGGGGGTGCAAACGCGAAGAAGGCAGGGTAAAAGAAAGCAACGGGAGCAGATAAGCGCCTGGTGGGCTTCTCGGTTTTCAAAACCGATGTGACCTGAACGGGTCAGGTGGGTTCGATTCCCATGTGCTCCCGCCAATCTTCCAGTTCTGAGTTCTGGGTTCCTCGTTGAACTCAGAACTCAGAACTTCCGGCACAACATCCTCAAGCTGGAACGCGCCCCGGAAATCCTGATCAAGAGTCTCGATTCGTACTCACAGAAGTACACTGTCTGAATGAATTCAAAGTACCCCGCCAAAGACCAACCTCTGCGCGACGACGTGAACAAGCTCGGCGCCATTGTCGGCGACATGTTGCGCGAACAGGAAGGAGCCGAGTTCTACGATTTGGTGGAATCCGTCCGTCAGCAGGCCGTCAACGCACGAGACGGTGACGCAGATGCAAGCGAGCTGCTGATCGAGTCGATCTCAAGCATCCCGGGGGCACAACGCGAGACACTGGTACGCGCATTCAGCGCATACTTTGACGCTGTCAATATGGGCGAGCAGATTCACCGCCTGCGCCGGCGGCGCGACTATGAGCGAAACGGGCCCCAACCCAACGGACCCGAAGCCGTTCTGAGCGAGCTAAAGGAAAAGGGCGTCACGCCCGATCAGTGCGCCGAGATGCTGGCGCGCCTGCGCATTGAACCTGTCTTCACCGCCCACCCGACCGAGGCTGTGCGGCGAACACTGCTTACAAAGCAACAACGAATCGCACGGGCATTGGTTGAGCGCCTGGAGCCCGCGGCGCTCACACCCAAAGAGGACGACCGCGCACTTGCCCGAATTCGTGAGGAAGTAACCAGCGCGTGGCAAACCGAGGAGCATTTCAGCGAGCGCCCATCTCTCGATGATGAAGTCGAGCACGTTCTGTTTTACCTGCGCATGGTGATCTACCGCATCATTCCCCCACTGATGGAAGCGTGGGAAGATGCCTTTCGTAAAGTCTTCGGACGCGTGCCACCGCTTGAGCCGCTGGTGAAATTCGGCTCATGGGTCGGCGGCGACATGGACGGCAACCCGAACGTCAACGCACGCACCCATCGCGCAACACTGCGCCGTCACCGCGAAGCCGTACTGCAGCTCTACCGTGGTGAGATCGCAACACTGATCGACCACTTGAGCCAGACGGATACTCGCGCAACTTTCGACGATGAATTCACGAAACGTGTTCGCGAACTCCAGGTCGATCATCGACTGGTCGGCACCGTCCCACGCAGGCACGAAGGAATGCTGTATCAGGTGATGTTGCACATCCTCGACACGCGCCTGTCACTGACTCAGCGCGACGCCGATGGTGGTTTCGCTGGTCCGTCTGAATTTGAGAGCGACCTGAAACTCATCGCCGACAGCCTCGCGTGCAACAAGGGCGGCCACGCCGGTCTTCACCGCGTGCGACGTCTGATCCGCCACGTACAGACATTCGGCTTTCATTTCGCCACGCTTGACGCCCGGCAAGACAGCGAAGTTCATCGGCGCGTATGCGGTGAGTTGCTGGGCGTAGACCTGCCGACGCTTGAGCCTGAGCAGCGTGCAAACCGTTTGAACGAGGCACTCACCGACGTCGCCGCCACCGCGCCGGAATCCGAGATCATCGACTGGCGCGGCAAGGAACACTCGGATCGCGTCGTCAGTCTGGCCGAGGAATTCAGCCTTTCGGTCCAGCACCTGCTGAACATGGCGCAGGCCGTCGGCATGAACAACCTGGCCGACGAATGGCTCAGTGAAGAAGATGAATTCAACCTGCGCTCAATGTTGAAGCAGCAACAGGCTCGCTCAGGCGACAAGCGCGAACAGTACGAAACACTGGAAGTCTTCCGCGCCATTGCCGATGGACGCCGCCTCTACGGCGAGCAGGCCATCGGCCCGTACATAATCAGCATGGCGCAAGGGCCGGACGATGTGCTGGCGGTGCTGTATCTGGCCCGTTGCGCCGGGCTTGTTGAAGACGCCCAGGTTCCGCTCGATGTCGCGCCGCTGTTTGAGACAGTCGGTGATCTTGACCGGGCCCGCAGCACGCTTGAGTCGATGCTTGGCAATGAAACCTATCGCGAACACCTGCGCGGTCGTGGCGACGTGCAGCACGTGATGCTCGGCTATTCCGACAGCGGCAAGGATTCCGGCATCGCGTCGGCGCGTTGGGCGTTGTACCGGGCACAGGAAGAACTGGTGCAGAGTGCCGATGCGGCCGGCGTCAAGCTCGTCCTGTTTCACGGTCGCGGCGGCACGGTCAGCCGCGGCGGCACCAAAGTTACGGAGGCTATCCCGGCCCAGCCGCCGGGCAGCGTTCGCGCCCGCCTGCGAGTGACCGAACAAGGCGAGATCATCAACGCACGCTACGGGCTGCGCGGCATCGCACAGCGAACTCTGGAAGTTACTTCAGGTGCTGTGCTGAAATTCAGCCTGCTGGAAAACTCGCTGCCAGAGCCGCGACCGGAATGGCGCGCGATCATGGACACGATCGCGACCCATAGTCGCGCCGATTTTCGAAAGCTCGTGTACGAAGACCCTCGCTTCTTCGAGTACTTTCAACTCGCGACCCCGCTTGATGTGATCACCCGAATGCGCATCGGCTCGCGACCGGCCTCAAGGCGCCAGCAGCGCGGCATCGGTGACCTGCGCGCGATCCCCTGGGTGTTTGCCTGGACACAGGCGCGGCACATCCTGCCCGGCTGGTACGGGCTGGCCGCAGGCTTGAAGCAGGCCATCAACGATCATGGGCTGTCGGCTGTTCAAACAGCCGCGCGCGAATGGGCGGTACTGCGCACGCTGATTGGCGACGTTGAAATGGTGATGGCCAAGGCCGACTTCAGCATGGCCGAGCGTTACGCCGCCCTTGCAGGCGACGTCGGCGCGTCGCTGTTTCCTGAGTTGCAGGCCGCGTTTACAGAAACCGGCGAGCTGATACGAGAAGTCCGCGAAGTCGGCGACCTGCTTGAACACGAGCCGTGGCTCGCAAAATCCATCCGCCTGCGCAACCCGTACATTGACCCGATGAGCCTGCTGCAGATTCAGTTATTGAAAGAATGGCGCGAAGGCGACCGCAAAGATACTGAGCTTGAACGCGCGCTGTTCACAACGGTCAAAGGCATTGCCCGAGGGCTCATGAACACCGGCTAGTTATTCACCCTCGACAACTTGAGGCTGCGTGAAATGCGATCAATCAGTACGGTCAACAGAACCATGACGACCAGGTAAGTCCCGGCCTTCTCGAAGCGGAACCACTCGAAGTTGAAGGTGAAGAAGAAGCCCAGCCCGCCAACGCCGACAATGCCGAGCACAATGCCCATTCGCACGTTGCTCTCGAACTGGAAGAAGCTGTAGGTCATCCAGTCCTTCCACGAGATAGGCCCGGCCGTGTAGGCGAAGCAAGTCATCCTTGAGCCGCGGAACGACTGCTCAAACCGCCTGTATGGAATATTGTCTACGGTTTCACTGAACACACGCACCATCACGCCCAGCGTGTGCAGCGCGATTGCAATCGTACCGGCCAGCAACCCCGGCCCGAAGAACGCGATAAACAGGAACGCCCACATCACTTCCGGTACGCCGCGCGAAACCAGCCCAACGCCTCGCGCCAACACCATCTGCATGAACCTCAGGACACGCGCGAGCGGATGAGGCGATTCGCCGGTGAACTGCTGGCTCTCAAGCTGGAAAGCCAGCGAGTGCGGGTACGTCAGGGCCATGGCCGCCAATACGCCAAGCAGCGTACCGACGATGGCCATCGAAAGCGGCACGGAGGCCGACTTGATGACGCGCCACACGAACCAGTTGCGCAGCTCAAGCTCCCATGCTTCCCACGCGGCGGGGCGCCAGAAACTGCCCGGGCCGTACTCGCTGAAGAGTTGCACGTCCTTGCCCGCATCGTGAACCTTCTGCACCGCCTCAGGGTCGCCCAGCCCGATTGACGCGCCGTCAAAGTCGGGCTTCAGCAAGTCTTCAAAGAACTTCAGCTTCTTCACTTCCTTGCCGGAGGTCAGGTTGGCCAGCGGCTCAAGATAGTTCTTGGACTCGCCATCCGGCCCGGCACTGTTCCCCCAGCCCATGAACCAGACTGACCACACCACGATGCACATCGCGAACGCGACACCGATGTAGGCGCGGGCGACGCTTGAGGCCGTGCTGCGAATCTTGACGGCCCGCGGGTGATTGGGGTCGTTACGCAACTGGCGACGAATGAAGTTGCTGGCCAGGTCAGCGCTCAGTGTCAGGGCCAGCGTGAACAGCATCAGCGTCGTGACCTTGCCCCACTTGCCCATGCCGATCTGATACATGATCTCGGCACCGAGCCCACCGCCGCCGACAGCGCCGATCACGGCCGCGTTGCGGATCGCGCATTCAGCGCGCATTAACGTAAATGACTGCACGCTTCGCGACGCAAGCGGGCGGATGCCATACAGGAAGGTCTTCAGCCGCCCGGCCCCGAGGGCGCGAATCTGCTCGTACTCTTTCTCGTCTACGCTGTCCCAGAACTCGCTATAGACCTTGCCAAGAATGCCGGTGACGTTCAGCCCGAGTGCGACAGCACCGGTTACAGGCCCCAGCCCGAGTACCGCCACGAGAATCACCGCCCAGGCGAAGTCCGGTACTGCACGCAGCACATCAAGGATCAGGCGACACAGTGCGCATAGCGCGGCCATGGGGCTGCGCAGTGGGAAGCTCCGCAGGCGACCGCGAAAACTCTCTTCTCCCACGCAGACGGCACGGGAAGCTCCCATCGCCAGCAGGTAGGCAAGAATCACGGCCATGAACGTCGCCATGACGGCGGCACTCAGAGTTTCTTTGGTCAGTTCCCAGCTACGCTCAAGCCACTCGCTGCTGAAGTCAGGGTTCGAGAACGACGCGATCAGATCACCCGCGCGTTCGATTGCCCGCTCGCCCTTGGCAGCGTTGGTGAAGGTGCTGAAGTCCCACTCAACGGCCCAGAAGGCGCCGAACACCAGCACCGCAATCACGATCAACGCCGCGAAGTGCCGCCATGGGCGCTTCGTGGCGTAGCGAGACTCAGTGCCTGCGTGTTTCATGCGTCAATTTCGACTTCGTCGAGGTGCATGTTGCGATACTCAGCCCCGTACAGGTCTTTCAGCAACTCACGCGATATCTCGCGCGGTGCACCTTGCCAGAAGATTGCGCCGTCCCGGATCGCGATCACTCTTGAGAAATGGCCGTACAACAACTCAAGCGTGTGCAAATTCACCAACAACGTGGTGCTCATGCGTCGGGCTACGCCGGAGAGCAACTCAATGATCTCGCGCCCGAGCCGAATGTCGAGCTGGCTGACAGGCTCGTCGGCCAGCATGACGCGGGGCTGTTGTACCATCAGACGTGCGATAGCCACCCGCTGCTGCTGTCCGCCGGACAACTCGCCCGGCATCGACCAGAGCTTGTCTTCGAGCTCAACTTCGCCCAGCGCCTGCTTTGCGGCCGTGAGGTCCTGTGGCCAGAAGAGCGACAATAATGCGCGTGGAAGCAACCAGCGCCCGAGACGACCCATCAGCACGTTGTGAACCACACGCAGGTGCGGAATCAGATTATCGTTCTGGTAAAGAATTCCGATTTCGCTACGCAGTCGCCGCAGTGAACGCCCACGAAGCTGCCGAGTGTCTTTGCCCAGCGCCGTCACGTTGCCGCTGGTCGGCTTGATCACTGCGGCCAACATACGAAACAGCGTTGTCTTGCCTGCGCCGGATGGGCCGATGACGGCGATGCGCTCGCCTTCGTGAATATCCAGCGTGACGTTCTTGAGTGCTTCAACGCGCCCGAAGTCCATGCTGGCATCAACCAGCGAAAACACCTTCTCGGTGGAAGGCTTTACTGAGGTTGTTGGCTCGGTTTCAGTCACGGTGTCCATGTTGCGTCAACAGAACGGGGGCGGCAAGCCGCCGCCCCCGAACTGAGCCCTTACTTTAGCCGCCGATGTCGACGCCTGATTCCATTACGTTGCGAATGCCGTCCCAGTCCTTCATGTCGGCTTCAACAAACTTGCCGGCCTTCATGAAGCTGAGGATCTTCTTGCCTTCGTCAGTGCTGCCGTCGATCTCAAGCATCGCCTTGCGGATCTTGCCGATCAGTTCGTCGCCAAGGTCCTTGCGGGCCACGAACGAGTAATCGACGTAGGTCGGCGTCGTGTAGATGATCGGCGCCTTGTCCTTCAGTTCCTGTGATGCCTTGTCGTAGGTTGCGTAATTGAGCGCACCAACCATGAAGGTACCGTCCGCGACCTGCGCGAGCGTCTTGTCATGGCTGCCGCTGTAACCGACCTTGCCGAAGACGTCTTCCGGCTTGCTGCCGGACTGCTCGGTGAAGAAGAAGCGCGGCATCAGGTGACCGCTGGTGCTGCCCTTGCTGCCGAACGTGAAGTCTTTGCCCTTGGCAACTTCCGACAGCATCTTCAGGTCGTCGACCTTCTTTGCACCGGCCTCTTTGTTGCCGATGAAGTAGGTCTTGAACTTCTTGTCGATGTCGCGGCAGCACACCACAACGGCGCCGCCTTCAGTCTGCTGGTCGGCCTGCACGGTGGTTACGCCGCCCATCCAGGACATGTGCGCCTGGCCGTTGGCGAGTGCCGTAACCGAAGCCGCGTAGTTCTCGACGTGCATGTACTCGACCGGCATGCCGATCTTGCCTTCAAGATACTTGGCGACGTTACCGAAGTGCTCTTTCAGTTTGTCGGCGTTGTCGTCCGGGATTGCTGTGATGATGAGCTTTTCCGGAGCCCCTCCCCCACCACCGGCGGCGCTGTTGCCGTTTGCGGCCTCGTTGCCGCTGCCGCATGCCGCAGCACTGAAGATGCCCACGAGGGCGATCATTAACCAAAGAACTCGTTTCATTCCACTCTCCATTGTTCCATGTATGGACGGAGGTCCGCCCGCTTTGATCAGTACTGGGGGTTGGTTCAGGATTGGGTCTGCTGGAATTCTGGGTAAGCGTCGCGCGCCCGGACCGGGCTAACTGCGAACACTACCGACCGGCAGCGATGGATAGCACTCAGGTAAAGCCTTGGCGCAGGTCGCCCACGGGCGAATCCTGCAGGGGTCACGTGAACCCTTGAAGACGCAACACAGGCCCCGGGAAGGGCTTTGCGGGTGCTACGCCTGATTTGGTCGCTTGCTGCACAGTTCGCCTATGCTAGTCGCTATATGGGTGGTCGCAAGCGCAATCGCCTTACTTATGTTCAGCCCGAAAACCCCGGAAAACGCAGATCCCTCAGTGTGTAGCGCCCAGCGTCGGGCAAGCCTTCACGAATACTTCTGTCAGCGAACGGGATGGTCGGAAGCAGGTCTTCGGGCAAGGCTTCGCCGCCACCGGCAGGCTCGGCGACGCCTTCGTTTAGAATGCGCACCTGCGCTGCCGCGACCACCGGCACGCGCATGACGCGCTCGGCCACAAACGCAAACAAACGGTGAAACCAGATGGGCATACGGAATGTGATCGGGCTGCGATTGACGGCCTTCGCCACTCGCATGACGGCCTCAGGCAGGGTCATCGTTTCCGGGCCGATCACGTAGAACGTACCGTTCATTAAACGCGCGTCGGTGATTGAGCTTGCCAGTATCCGCGCCATGTCTGTGCCGTGAATCGGTGCGACGTCCTGGTCTTTCAAGCCGACGAATGCGAACACCGGAAACGTGAGAAACGCGCGTTTCAAGTGGTCCAGCATGTGGTCGCCGCGCCCGTAGATCACGCCGGGTTTCAGCACTGTGTAATCCAGCCCGGAGTTGCGCACGATCTGCTCTGACGCGAACTTGGATTCATGATAGTCCGAGCCGCAGTGCGGGCGGGCGCGCAGGAAGCTGACCAGCGTGACGTGCCGGACACCGCAATCGCGCGCCGCCTGGACGACGTTACGCGTGCCGTCAATGTGAACCTTGCGATAGGTCTGGTCGCCGATTTCACGGTTGATCCCGGCTGCGTGGATGACCGCATCACAACCGGCAAATGCGCCGCACAGAGCGCTGATGTCCCCCACATCGCCGCCGTTGCGTCGCGAAAGCTGCACGGGCTCATGCCCCTGCTCGCGCAGAAGTTTCGCCGCTTCCACACCTACGAAACCATTACCGCCGGTGATCGCAACTTTCATGGCCTGACTATACGGTGGGCACAGGGGGTCAGACCCTGTTTTCGCCCGAGTAGTTTTCGAAAGTCCGTTTGAGTACGCGCAGCGAAAACAGGGTCTGACCCCTTTCGGCCACTACTCCGTCGTCGTGCATTGGCGCGTGGGTGCGGCGGGCGATGCAAGCCTCGCGTCTATTCGGGGAACTCGCCGGGTTTGATGTCTGCGAGTATGAAGTTCTGGTACTCGATGGGTGCGCCGGCTTGCCGTCTGAGTTGGGCGAGTTGGCCGACGTGGGTCATGGCGTCGGCAAGAGGGCCTTGCAGCAGCACTGCCAGCGTCAACTCGCGCCCTTTGAATTCACCCTTCAGTTCAGTGCCCTTCAGGTGCTGATCGACAATTTTGAGCAGCTTGGCGAACGTTGAAACCTCGGCCTCGGGCTCACGGGGTGAGATCGGGACGATGGAGCCTTTATCAAAGGCTCGCACGACGAAACGCAGCAGGTCGTTGATGTGGTGCAGCACCTCAACGGCGCTCCAGCCGTCACCGGGGGGCAGGTACGTGAAAAACGATGGCGGGGCGTCGCGAACGACGCCCCGATACCGATAGTTCAGCGTGGCGAGAAAGTGCCGAATCGTCTCGCGATCATCCATGAGTTACGCCGTCGCGGCTGGTGCCTTGAACTGCTCGGCTACTACCTTGCCGGCTTCCTTGAAGACGGTTGTAACTTCGTCCGACAGCTCGTGCTTGACGCGGATGGCTTCCATGGTGCTGGCCTTGTTCGTGGTCAGGTACTCAAGGTATGCCTTCTCGTAGTTGCGCACGTCCTCAATGGCGATTTCATCAAGCAAGCCATTCGTCGCGGCCCACAAGATGGCGACCTGGTTCTCGACCGGGTTCGGTACGTACAGCCCCTGCTTCAACACCTCAACCATGCGCTGACCGCGGGCAAGCTGAGCCTGCGTGGCCTTATCAAGGTCAGAGCCGAACTGGGCGAAGGCTTCAAGTTCACGGAACTGGGCAAGGTCAAGACGCAGGCGCCCTGCGACCTTCTTCATGGCCTTGATCTGCGCGTTACCACCGACTCGCGACACCGAAATACCGACGTCGATGGCCGGGCGCACGTTCGCATAGAAGAACTCGGGCGTCAGGTAAATCTGCCCGTCGGTAATCGAGATCACGTTGGTCGGGATGTACGCCGACACGTCACCGGCCTGCGTTTCGATCACCGGCAGCGCGGTCATGCTGCCGCCGGTTTGCGGGTGCATGCGCAGCTCATGGCCTTCACCTGCGGCCTTCAAAGCCTCTTCTGCGGCCTTCTCTTCGTGCGGTGTACGGTTGCCATAGCGCTTGCCGTCGATGCCTTCGGTGGTGTCCCACGGGGCATCTTTCTTCACGAGGATGAACTCTTCCTTCAGCTTGGCTGAGCGCTCAAGCAGGCGGCTGTGGCAGTAGAAGATGTCGCCGGGGAAGGCTTCGCGGCCCGGCGGGCGGCGCAGCAGCAG
>JAGQRE010000037.1:0-15815 GCA_020425695.1 Planctomycetota bacterium | reverse complement strand
CTGCTTGGACAAGTCATCATAGACGCACAGGGTGTCGCGAATCTTCTGCGGCTTGTCGGTCGCGTACATGAAGTACTCGGCCATGGCGGCGCCGGCGTACGGTGCAAGGTACTGCAGCGGGGCCGGGTCCTGCGCGTTGGCGCTGACGACGATGGTGTAATCCATCGCGTTGTGTTCTTCGAGGGTTGCTACGACCTGGCGAACGGTTGAGTTCTTCTGGCCGATGGCGACATACACGCAGATGACGCCCTTGCCCTTCTGGTTGATGATTGTGTCGATGGTGACGGCCGTCTTGCCGACCTCGCGGTCGCCGATGACGAGTTCGCGCTGGCCGCGACCGACAGGAATCATGCTGTCGATGGCCTTGATGCCCGTCTGCAAAGGCACTTTGACCGGCTGGCGGGATTCAATGCCGGGCGCCTTGAACTCGATCAGTCGCTGATCGGCGCTTTCGATCGGGCCCTTGCCGTCGATGGGCTGGCCAAGCGGGTCAACCACGCGTCCGAGGAAGCCTTCGCCGCAGGGAATCGACAGAATCTTGCCGGTTCGCTTTACCTGCTGGCCTTCCTTGATGGTGACGAAGTCACCCATGATCACGATACCGACCGAGTCTTCCTCAAGGTTGAACGCCAGCCCGAAGGCGCCGTTCTCGAACTCGACCATTTCGTTGGCCTGTACGTTCTCAAGACCGTAAACGCGGCAGATGCCGTCGCCGACCTCAAGCACGGTGCCAACTTCTTCCATGCCGATCTCTTCGCCGAAGGATTCGATCTGCTTGCGGATTACGGATGTGATTTCGTCGGAGCGCAGTTCCATTTGTTTGTACCTGTCTGTTTACAGTGTCGTGCGCCACTCTTGGGCGCGCCGTTGCATGTTCAGTTAGCCTTGGACGTCGTTGTAGGCCTTTTTGGCCGTCTGGTACTCGCGTATTTCTTCCCAGCCTGCCGGGCCGATGGTCTTGGTGAAGTCGGTCTTCATCTCACGCAGTTCTTTGAACTTGTAGAAGCCGTCCGTTGAGCGCCCGTTGCGATCGTGCTCAATGGAAAAGCGCAGCGCTTCATAAATGTGTGCGCCCCACTTGGCGAAGTTCTCGGCTGTCTTGTCGGCCTTGAAAGCATCGCGTGCGGCGAAGGCGGCCTTGGCCGCGTTGGTGTAGTCCGTCTCCATGGACGGGCCCGTTGGCTGTTTGCCGGGGTTTGAGGTAGCGGGCGTGTTGTTTACGACCGGCTTGCTGTTGGACTTGGGCGGGGCCTGATAGTCGCCGCCACAGGCGCCGACAAGAAGCAGCGAAAGCGCCAGTGTGAGTACGGTTGCGAATTTCATGATCCCCTCCCTCAAAACCAACAGCAAATCAATTACTTCTCAAGCGCCATGGCCAGGTGGCTCAGCCGTGTGCGCAGTGTGTTATCAATCAGCTTGTCGCCGAGGCGCACGCGTGCACCGCCGAGCAATTCCGGCTTATTGGCTACATGCATGACGACGTCCTTGCCGCCCGACGCCGCTGAAAGCTGCTTCTTCAGCTCGCCTAGTTCGGCTTCGTTAAACTCACTGCCGGACTCAACAAAAGCGTGAATGCGATTCTCGGCCTGGTCGCGATACATCTCGAAGGACTCGACGATGTTATCGAACTGCGGCTCGCGCCCCTTCTGGATCACGACCTTCACGAAGTTGACGACTTCAGCGCAGACCTTCCCGCCCAGCGCTGCATCCATCGCATTCATTTTTACCAACCGCGGCACGCGCGGGCTGGTGAAGAAATCGCGGAACGTCTTGTCGCTGTAGGCTTCGAAAATCGCCTTAAGCCCCTGCTGCACTTCACCGATCACGCCCCGTTCACGGGCGGTCTCATACAGCGCGACGGCGTACATGCGTGCTACGGGATCGGATGGGTTGGTTGCCATAGTGTTCGCTTCGTGAGCAGATTCAGAATTACCGAGTCAGACTGCAGTCCTGCTGTGTTCTGAATTTGCCTTCCCTAGTCGTTCATGGTTCCTGCCGCCGTGATGACCTCCTGGGCCAGTCGGCGATGATCTTCATCCTGCAATGACTTCTGAAGCACGCGGCTTGAAGCCAGCAGCGCAAGCTCAACCGCCTGGTCGCGCAATTCAGCGCGTGCCTTGCGAGCGAGCTGGTCAACTTCCTTCTCGGCGCGCTCGCGTGTTTCAGCTGCGGCCTTGTCGGCGTCGGCTTGAATGCGCGCGGCTGCCTCTCGTGCGGCGTGGGTAGCCTCGTCAGTGATCTTCTTGGCGTCGGCGTGGGCGTTGCGCATCATCTCTTCGTGCTTGCGTAACAGCACTTCGGCCTCGGCACGGACCCTGTCAGCCTTGTCAAGCGCGTCTTGAATACGGTCCTGACGGGCTTTCAACTGGCCAAGCAGCTTGGGAAAGATGTAGACACCCAGAACCACCAGCACGATGCCGAAGGTCAGGTACTCCCAGAACATCAATGAGCCGCTGAAGTGCAGCATCTCATGCTGGTCGGTCGGCGCGTGATGGTCTCCGATTTCGCCCGGGGCCGGGCCATGTCCGCCATCCGCTGCCATCAAATTAGGTGCGAACGTGATGGCAGCCATCGCCAGCGCGATCACGAACGGTGTCTTGAAAATCCGGGCAAAAAGCTTCATTGCCAATGTCCTTAGTTGTTCAGGTTGGGTGCGGCGGGCCCGGATGCTCCGGACCCGCCGTACGCCGGTTCCTAGTTTGCTGCCTTGGCCAGAGTCTCAGCGATTGAATTCAGGCTGCCACCGCCGAGCAGGATGGCCAGCAGGCACACCACTACCGCGAACAGAGCAACACCTTCAATGAAGGCTGCCGTCAGAATCGTCACGCCTCGGATCTCCTTCGCCGCTTCAGGCTGGCGCGCGATACCTTCCGCTGCCTGACCTGCGAGACGACCGATACCAAGCCCTGCACCAATTGCCGCAAGTCCGGCGCCAATGCCGGCCGCGCCGAATGCCCATCCAAATCCACCAACGTCCATTTTCTTTCCCCTGTGTCTCTGCCGGTTTTCGCTCGCACTCTGCCAGTGGGAGGCGTCTCGGCGCGCTCCCCCTGCACGTAACGACGTGCAGGCACGCAGATCAATGTTCCGGAACGAGGTACTGCCCGATAAAAATCGCCGAGAGATACGTAAAGATGTACGCCTGTAGAATCGCCACAAAGATCTCAAGACCGTAGATGGCGACCGTCATGATCACAGTCGGAATGCCCGTGCCGACGCGCCAGACTTCATAACCATCCGGCACCAGAAGGTTCAGGAACAGCAGGCTGAGTACCAGGCAGTGACCGGCCGTCATGTTTGCGAACAGACGAATGGCCAACGCAACGGGTTTCATCAACAGCCCGACTGACTCGATAATCAGCAGCAGGAACCAGACCGCAAAGTCCATCGGCTTCAGGCTGAACGGAACCGGCACGAGGTTGAAGAACCACGCTTTCAGGCCCGGGCCTGCGCCGCCTTCCACCTTGATGCTCATGTAAACGCTGCCAATCAGATACGTGAGCATGACCAGCAGAGCCATGCCCGCTGTGAACGTGATCTGCGAGCTTGACGTCGTGCTGCCGGGAATGAGCCCGAGCAGGTTTATGGTCGCGAGGAAGAAGAAGAGGCAACAAAGGAACGGCACGAATTTGTCCGCCAACCAGTACTTCGGCAGCTCATCGTGTCCGTGGGCTTCTTCGCTGTCGTTCGTGTGTGCGCCATCGCCGTGGTGATGGAAATGCGGATTCTGGATACTCGGACGTACGACATCGTCACGCACAAACGTAACGATTGGTTCCAGAAAGTTGCGAAGCCCCTTGGGGACTCGCGAATTTCGCGCGAACGTCACGTAAGCGAAGCCAAAAATACAGATGGCTGCAGCCGCCCACATCATGAATACGTGCTGGCTGAGGTGCATGAAGCCCGGCATCGCGTCATTCCATGATGAAACGAACTCATTGCCGTGCACGCCCCAAAGACTGACCCAGGTGCTGAACCGGTCGTAGAGATGCTCTACCGGATTGAAGTTGTCGCCTGCAGCTAGAAACACTTGACTCTCCGCCTCATGCCGCCGTTATTTCGGGCTTATCCAAAGTACGCATAACAATCAAAATCTGCAGCGCTAGGTATGTCATTACTGCCATCAGGAATGCAACCGCGAAACCGGCCGGATTTCCCCAGCGTGTAACCGCGAGTAAACCAAACCCACCCACCAGCACGACAAAACGCAGTCCGAACCCACCAAGCACATGACCGAGAGTATTCTTGCGCTCGCCGGCCCGCAGACCCTTCAAAGTCGTAAACCAGCTGAAAACCATCAGGCTCAGCCCGGCCGTAACTCCAGCACCCACACCGCGCATCATTGACACGTCAACGCCCATCAATGCGATTGCCCCAACGCCGATCGTCAACACGATCGCGAGCCCGGACAAAACGATGTATGGCAAGAAACTCACGACCCCTGCACTTTCATGTATTCGCTGCCGCGCTACTTATCTTTGCCAGCGCTCTTGTCGTCCACCCGATCCATCCTTTGTACTTCAAGGATGATGCTCGTCATCGAGGCCACTGCACCCAACGCAAAACCGACCAGCGTCAACCACGGCAGTGTTCCGAAGTACGTGTCCGCCCAGTAACCAAGCCCAAGCGGCAACAGCAACACAAGCACAAACTGCAAGCCGACGGACGTGTACTTCAACCACGAGTTCGCTGCGGCGTTGTTACCGAAGCGTTTCTCGGCGTCTTCAGTCCGTGAACTGTGCTCGCGAAGCCCACGCGCACTCTCAGCCAACTTCCGATACTCTTCCTGACTGGGCGCGTCACTGCTTGAGTCTGATTTCCCGCTTGGCTCTGCAGGCTCATCCTTCGACATGACTCGCTCAATCCACCCTTATCGGGGCCGGGAACATAACAGCACCCCCCGGCGCGGTCAAAGGCGAAAAATATTGCGTAACCTGCTATATCAAAAGCAGTTACAACCGGGTCAATGGTGAAAGAAGTTGCATTTGGGAAGTTTTCGCCCGCACCTATTCGTCGCGGTGCAACGGCGCGGCCTGCTGGGTTTCTTCGCTGTCTGAATACAACTGCCAGAAATGCCCGTAGCCGTACATGCTGATGTAGATCATCACCATCACAATCAGGCTTGCCACATACCACACGTAACGCGCCGCCGGCTGGTTTGTGTGCAACTCGAGCAAGCGCCCGGGCAGCCAGACGCCGAGCACAATCGCGATCAGTGTGGCGATCAACGTGACAATCAGTTGCACCCAGTGCACGTTGCTCAGGAACACAAACATGTCGTGAATGAACAGCATCACGCTTTGGACTCGGCGGGGGCAAACCCGGGGACGTCCAGCATCGAAGCCCGGGCCTCAGGGGTCAAGCGTTGATCGAGGTTACTGTATCGATCAGGCCAACCGTCCTTGCGTGCTTTAAAACGCCGGTGCACCCACATGTATTGCTCGGGGTGTTCGCGCACCATGCGCTCAGCCCAGTCGCGATAGTCACGGATGATACGCATTGGGTCCGTGTCTTTGTCGTAGTCAAAAAACTCTGGATCGAGATACTTGAACTTGAAGTTGTCGCCATCACGAATGCAGACGTGATAGCACAGGCGAACCTTCCGTTTGATGACGAGGCGTGTCCAGTCAGCCTGCCACGTACATGGCACACCGAAGAATGTTTCGACCGGCGCGAAGTCGCCACCGTTCTGGTCAACGACCGTGCCGCACTTGCGCTTCTGCTGGATCGCGCGCAGGTAGATCTTCCCGCCTTCGTCAGCATGGACGACTTCGTTGCCAAGGCTGTTTCGCGCGCGCGTCAGCCAATGATCCAGCAGGCGCGGATTGACGGCCTTGGTAATCACCATCAGCGGTTTGTGGTCGGGGTCCTGGCCTATGTTGAAGCTGCAGATATCAAAATTGCCGATGTGCAGGGTCATGTTAAAGCCCGGCTCGTCGGCTTTGTACCAGTCGAAAAACGGATGGTCGTCGCGCGTGCCTTCAAAGTACGGCGACTTCTGACCGGCCTTGAAGTAGCGCGGCACCAGCAGCATGTCGAAGAAACTGTAGACGTTGTGTTTGAAGCTGGCTTTTGCGATACGCGTTCGCTCGGGCTCAGGTAGCTCGGGCAGGCAGAGGTCCACGTTTCGAAGCGCATACTTGCGCAGACGCGACATCGCCAGCCAGCCGAAAGCAGCCACAACACGCGCCCAGAAGTACGCCCAGCGATGGCCGAAAACCGTGAACTGGAATGCAACGATGCGCATCCACAACTCAAGCAGGACGCGCGTCGGGCCCCACGTGAGCACGCGTTTGCCAAAGCGGTTCTTCTTCTTTTTGTTCTTCTTGGCCATTCAACTTCGCCTGCAATTGAAACCACGAATGGCCACGAAGAACCACTAAGCACTGCAAATACAAACGCATTACTTCGTGGTTCTTCGTGGCCCTTCGTGGTTAATCCGTTTTTGTCTTTTCATCCACGACGGCCGCCAGAGCATCAATCAGCGCTTCTTCATTCTTGATGATGCGGAATTCAACGCGCAACTCATAGATCGGCAGCACAACCTCAAGCGCATCTGCGTCGTCGCGAAACTTCACGGCATCTTTCTGTGTGCAAACGGCGCAGGTTGCCCCCACTTCGTGCGACGTGCGAATGAACGGCTCGATCTGTTTCTTTAACGTGCGTTCGCCCATGGCCTGGTGATCGTCCATGCGCAGGGTGCCCATGGGGCTGATCTTTGCGCCCAGAGTTTCCAGCGTGCGTTCAAAACCGAGCGGGTTGCCGATACCACAGAACGGGGCAACCACGGCATCTTTCAGTGTCTCAAGCGGAACTTCTTCACCGTCGGAGACACGCACCAGCTTCACCGGCTTGTGCCCGGCGTGGGCGACCTGGCCGGTGAATCCCTTGCAGCGAATCGTGTCTTCAAGATCACGCAAACGCTCGGGCGTCGCGACATCAGCGCGGGTAAACACAGCAATCCCGGCGCGTCTTACGCTGCGCAACGGCTCGCGCATAAGCCCGCGCGGCAGCATGCGCCCGTAGCCGAACGGGTTCAGTGAATCCAGCAGCAGGATGTCGAGGTCGCGCCTGAGGCGCAGATGTGAAAACCCGTCATCCAGCACCAGCAGTTTCGCGCCCTCGTGAATCGCCTTGCGAGCGCCCGCCACGCGATCCGGGTTCTGGATGTGTTTCACGCCGGGGCAGAGTTCTTCGAGAACCTTCATTTCGTCGTTGCCCGAAGCGTCCGACTTGTAGCCGCGCGACAGAATCCAGGGCTTGTGTCCGCGCTCTTGCAGCGCCTTCACAACCCAGGCCACGGCCGGGGTTTTCCCGGTGCCACCCGTCGTAATGTTGCCCACGCAGATGACCGGCACTTTGACCCGCGTGCCGCGCAGCAACCCCACGCGGTAAAACAACAACCGCGTGCCGGCGGCGAGCCAGAACCAGAACGACGACAGCCGCAGCACCAGACGCAGGAACGCGGCCCACGGGCCACGCCTTGCGCCGGAAATCAGATCAATGAAGTCGCGCTGTTTCACGCCAAAGTGATAGGCGCTTGTGCAGCAATAGGCAAGTCGTTGCAGTGAATCGTGCGGGTCGCGGCTTTACTCGTAGAGCTTCCGGAAGACTTCTTCAATCCGCTTGCGCTCGCCGGTGGTCACTTTGGTGCGCGGCATGGATTTTTCGCCGGGATGCTTCAGTTCGCGCGGCACAGGGCTTGACCCGTCAAGTTTGTTGCCCTCAGGGTTGTACACCCAGTGCGAGCGATCCTGTTTACTGGTCTCGCCGTCACCGGCCACGGGCTTCACGTGGTTCAGGTCGGTTTCGACCTCTTCGTCGGGAGGCTTGGGTCCGGAAATCGGTGGAGTGTCGTTGTCGCCCGCGCCGCCTTCTTTCGGTTCGGGGTTGCTCTTCATCTCGCGTGGCTGTTCGTTTTCAGGTTTCTCACCGGCTGTGCCTTCGGACTTGTCCTCGTTCGGGCGTTTCGCGACCTCGCCATCTTTGCCGCCTCCGCCCTTGCCGCTCTCGCCGGGGCCCGGCGCGTCAGCCTTGCCCTCGTCGCCCTTCGTGGGTTCCGAGTTTCCTTCTTGGGGGCCCTGAGGTTGATTGACTATGGACGGGTCAGTGTTTTCTTTCGCGAGTTGCGCCGGGTCGTCGGTCGGGTTCTCCGGTGCCGGGCGCCAGAACACCAGTGGCATCAACGCCAGGATCAGTGCCACAATCAGCGCGCCCCAACGTCGGGCCGGTGTGGCCTGCTTTGCGCGTACCGGGTCAAGTCCCTCCGCGACACGAGCTTCCATAAGCGCACGAAACTCGCCGTTGCTTTCAAGCATTGTCGGCAAAGCGTCATCAAGTTGCAGGGCGCGGTCAAGCAGCAGCGTCCAGTCCGGTGCGCCAGATGCGCCCGGGCGCGCGTAGTGATTTCGAATCCGAACCAAAGTGACCAGCACACCAACAGCGCCAAGCATGGACACTGCAAGCAGCCAAAACAGCGAATGCACGCCAAACAGCGCCAGAGTGATCCCCAGCAGCGCCGCGGCACCGGCCGGTAAAGCCGCCCAGCGCCCACCCGCATTCACCATGGCCGAAGTAAGCCAACGCGACCGAGCCCGCCGAATGGCGGCATCAATCATGCTCCGGTTGTCAGTTTCGTCAGCCATAAACCTTGGACGCAAAACACCCACCTAAGGTAGCATATTTCCCTGACCAAACCCCGCCACGCGTCAACTCGCTCGGCTACTCATTTTACGCGGACCAAGAATTCGGGGATTCAATGGTTCTCGGCATACTTCTGGCATACAATTGCCAACCAACCCCTACAGATTTGCGAACCCCGTGGCCCCTTCCATACAAAGTGGAGCCGCCATGCGTACTTACCCGTTCTTGTTTCTCATAGCACTACTTCTGGTCGGCTGCGCAGCAGGCCCAAAGCCGGTATCGCACGCCAGCATCACAGAGTACCAACCGCCTGCACCGCACCGACAAGCCGACTTGTTTGAGGGCTTGCTGCAGAGGAATCAGCATGCCGGACACGCTGTTCCCGTTGGCGATGTGTCCATTGTGCCGATCCTAAATCCTGACGCACCAAGCGAGTGCGGCTACCTGACACTCAATGAGGTCATGCAGACCGGGCTGTGCACGATCGTCGAGAAAGACGACGTCAACGAACTCAGTATCTCGAACCACGCGACGCAGCCATTGTTTCTCATGGTCGGCGACCTCGTATTGGGCGGAAAGCAGGACCGCATCATGGCCGAGAGTCTCGTGATCTCCGTCGATGCGAAGGACGAAATCATCCCTGTGTTTTGCGTCGAACACGGGCGCTGGTCGCCTGAGCAAGACAACGAAATCTCGATGAAGCAACAATTCTATACACGCAGCGGCTCCGAGCAGGTTGATGTTTCGGTTAAGCGCCAGGCAATCGGTGGCAGCCAGCAGGGCGTGTGGAACGCAGTCGGTTTCAGCAACGCGAGCCTAGGGGTGGCCCCACACACGGACGCCTTCCGTGCGGCATTCGACGACCCCAAAACCGTGGCGCGTCTCGACCGCATGGTCAAGCAGGCCAGCGCCGCGAAGTCAGGTGACGCCGTCGGCTACGCCATCATATCGCAGCATGAAGTCGTCGCTCTGGACACTTTCGACACGCGTGGATTGTGTGAGAAACTCAGTGACAAGCTCCTGCGCAGCTATCTACTGACAGCCATTACCGGCGGTTACAAAGGCGCCGCAGAGCACCCCCTCGCAACGCGTTTGCAGGATGTCGTGACGCTGGAAGTAAAGGACGCGAAGCTGTCTGAGGTCATCGGTGCGCTGAACGCGCAGTGGTCTGTCACCATTCTGTTGGACGTAGAGGGTGACCCGAGAGTCTCTCTGTCCGCAACGGACCAGCCGATGATCGCCGTGCTGGACAGCCTTGCCAGCCTAACGGGCTGTTTGGTCTGGATCGGTCGCGGGTCTGTTCGTTTCGCCAAGGAAGACGTAACCGTACTACCCGGCAGCGGCCAGTTCGACAACGTTTCGGGTGGTATCGTGCCGTACAACCCGATCTCAGGCATTTTCTTCAACAACGAGTCTGGCGAGACCGTCAATTTCAATCAGGACATTCGCGGTCGCTTTGAACACATCTTCGATGGCGCGCTTGGTAACACCTTGCCACCACTGGTCGATACTCCAGTCATCCAGGAACTGTTACTGAGGGGGCGCCCCGGTGAATCTCAGTCGTTCGAATCGTGGACGCAGACACAGCGTCGCAGTACTTGGCATTCCGGGGGACGCTCCGAGCCTATGCAGCCTGAAGAGTTTGCCCTTCGGACAACGCTTGAAGAGGTCCAGTTGGCTCTATACGTCGAGAGTGTGCCACTGACTGAAGTGTTGTCTAAGCTAACCCAAAGGGGAGATATCAACATCGTTCTCAGTGACGAAGTTGAACCGGATAGCGCAGTCAGCATCGACATCGGGCGGATCAAACTACGCCAAGCACTAGACCTCGTTTGTGAACAACTCGAACTCCAGTGGGCGGTTGTCGGTGGCGACGTCTTGATCAGCCGACTCCAGTTTGAGGACGGAGTGGTGTCCGTTTCGCCGAACGCCAACACCCGCACCGCTTGCAAAGTGAACCGCAAGCGAATCGAATACACCTGTGAAGACACAAGCCGTAAGTCGACTGTGCACAGAAGCTTCATACGTCGATGAACTTTGGTCGCGCTTTGCCGTTTGTAGTGCTTAGCCGAGGCAAACTCAGGAGGTCGTCATGCGTGGTGCTTTCTCGCAGTTCGTGTTTGGCTTCGTGGTTGCCTTTTCGCCTGCGCCGTTTGCGGGGTTTGGGGCCTACGCCTACATGCAGGCCGACAAAGCCTCTCACGAGACACCCCAGGCCGAGGTCTATCGCCCCGCCGAATACGGCGCACCGCTTGACTACGACCATCACGACCAAGTCCATGTCGACGAAGAGATAACGTACCCGCAGGACGGTGCCCAGTACTCTGCCGAGCCGTCGGCCGGTTCCGGCACGCAGTACGAAGTTGAGACCGACTGCAAGCGCCGAAAACGCTTGAAGCGCGAGGCCGAGCAGAAGAAGAAGCGTGAGCGCGAACTGCCGGATCTTTAAACCAAGGGCACCAACCGCACGTTCATAGCTGCATCCCGGGGAACACTCCGAGGCTGGGAGACCGGCCATGCGTTCCCGTACAAACATGCTTCTCACCATGGCGCTTGCGCCGCTGTTGCTGTGCCTTGGCTGCTCGGAAGCACCACCGCCCGGCGCAACCGCGCCAGCACCTGTAAAGGTCAAAGCGAAGCTTTCGGTCACGAAGCCGGTGGCAACGCCGAAGCCCGCGCCGCTGACATTCACATTGCCGCCTGAGCACGTGTTCGGCGCCGAGGTCAAGCTGGGCGAATTCACGGTGAAGGCCGTCAACCGGTACTGGGCCGGCCCGCACACAACAACACTGACGCTGGAAGAAGCGTTCGAGCAGAAGCTGTGCACGATAAGCGAAACCGGCATCAGCAATAGCGTCGTCGCCGAGGTGCGAGGCAAATACCCCGTACTTCTGCTGACCGGCGACATGCTGATCGGCGGGCGGCAGGACCGGCTCGTCGCACACAGCATGCTGCTTGAGCCCGGCACCACCATCGTGCCCGTCTTCTGCGCCGAGATATCGCGCTGGACCCCCGAAAACGGTGAGTATGACGAGACCTTCAAGCGCGACCGACAGAGCCCACAGGTTGACCTGAACGTGAAGGCCGCCGTCTACCAGCAGGGTACGCAGGCGGCCGTGTGGTCAGCGATTTCGCAGGTCACGGCCGGGCTGGACTCGCCGGATCCGCACGGCACAGGCTCATATCGCCTGGCCTTTGATGCGCCGACGGTACAGGTTGCCATCGACAAGATGTTCCTGCGAGCGCGCAAAATCGTGTGCGCGTTCACTGTCGGTTTCGCGGTGTACCGAGACAACGAAATCGTCGCGGCAGACATCTTTGACAGCACGCAACTGCTTGATCACGTCGCGGACAAACTCTTGCGAGGGTACGCCATGACAGCGGTGTATGGCGACGTGACGAACTGGAAAATCGAGTTGCCGGAAGAACCGACAAAGGACGAAACGAAAACGCCAGAGCCTCGCCGGGTGCCACACAATGCGCCCGGCACCTACGACCCGCCGCCGGTGCCACTGGGCGAGTTTCAGCAGGACGGCACACTGCGTTTCGAATGCCGCCGGACACCGGACGTTCATCCGATCCACACAGGAATCTTCCGCGGAAAGCCAAAGCCGTAGAACCCTGAACAAGCATTCCCGTTTGTAGGCATACACCCTTCCCGGGGGTGATTTCCGAGGCTGGGAGACCAGCCATGCAAGCAAAACACATCACGTTCCTGAAGAAGTTCCTGCTCGGATTTGCAATCCCGGTGGCAGCCCTGCCACTGATCGTTTTAGGCATCACGTCAATGCAGCCGCGTGCGGTGCAGGCACCGACTGGCGGCGAACTCACAGTCGTCGCCCATGCGATTACTGATACACGAACGCAATCGCGCCTTGAGCAGGTGATGCTCGAGAACCCCCAATCGCCGCCCGTTGAGACCATGCTTGAGTTGCCGGAAGCTCACTATCTCGGTGAAGGGCTCATGATGCGCGACCTGCGTGTCTACCCGATCCTCTGTCGCGGCACGTCTGAACTCACCGACGTCCTTACACTCGACGAAGCGCTGGAGGCGGGGAAGTGCGACATCCACGAAACCGGCGACGTAAACGAACTGATTGCCACTGTCTGCGGCGATCAGCCTGTGCTGGCCCTGACCGGCGACTTGCTGCTTGGCGGACGACAAGATCGCATTGTCGCCCGCAGCGTACTGCTTGAGCCAGGCATCACGGGCGTGAAGGTTTACTGCGTTGAGCACGGGCGCTGGGCGGGCCGTATCGACGAAAGCGCACTGGAATTTCACAAGCAGGTCGAGATGCCACAGGTTGACCTTAGTGTGAAGTTCGCAGCAGCAATGACGCAATCCCAGCAGCAAGTCTGGGACCGCGTTGCTGACACCAACGCGAATCTGGAAGCACCGGACGAGCTTTCGTCAGGCTCGTATCGCAACGCCTTCAACACGCAATCCGCAACCGAGGTGGAAGCCATGTTGGTGCAGGGTCAGTGCCTGCTGGGAGAAGACGTTGTCGGGTTTGCAGTGTTTGAAGGCGACAGCCTCGTCAACGCTGACATCTTCGACTGCCAAGGCCTGCTGCAGAAGGTGGCCGGCAAATTGCTGCGCAGCTACGCGCTGACGGCAGTGCAGGGGAGTCTCGCCGATGTCGCAAGTGATGGTTCGGAATATGACGCAGAGCTCGGGTACGTCATCGACATCAACGAAAGCCCCCGCACGGACCTTGCAGAGAACGCGCACGCGGATGGCTCGGGACTCGAATCCCCAACCCCCAATCGTGCGGCCAGCAATAGTGCAGTTGGTCTCGCGCGTGGGATGGGGCATGGCGTGCAAAGCGCTGCACACGTACGCATAGCCGAAGCCGCCCCAGTAACAAGCAGTTGTGCACGAATGGAATGCCACCGTAACGGCCAAAAGCGCCCTGTGCATATCAGCCTGTTCGGCAACTAGCCTGATTGCCGCGGGTGTGTTGCCTTTGCTAGTATGCGCGCCGCTCGCAGTATTCACCTGGGGAGTCATATGCGTTACTTGGCACTACTTGCACTGCCGCTACTTGCACTGCTGCTCGTTCTGCCGGCGTGCAGCAAGACGGCATCGTTGCGCGCTTCGGCTTCGTCGTCGGGCGTGTCGTCGTCCGCTTCTTCCAGCGGCACCGTGCGCGACCCTTACAGCGGCAGCAGCGCGACAGTTCGTGCCAGCGATGACGGCGTCACGACCAGCAGCAGCGGGCCGAGCTACACGAAATACAAGCCGCCCATCGTACGTCGCGATATCGGCGGCGCTGACGTAACCATCGATCCAATGACAGGCGACGTCACCAGCAACGACAAGCTGGGGCCGTTCTTCGTCAGTGGCGACAACGATGGCGTACGTTTGAGCGGCGACACAGATCGCTTTGAATTCTCCGAAGCGTGCTACGACTCAGGCGTCAGCTTCTACGTGGACTCGGACGACGGCGTACACGTCTCAGAGCCCAACCCGAAAATCCACAACGACTACGTCCGCGCCGGGCTCAACGGCGGAAACTTCGACGTAGTGTGGCGCGGCACCAGTTTTGAGCAGGCGCTTGGCAGCCTCGACGGCATCGTCAAAGTAAGCCTTGACGCCAGTGCCAGTGAAGACGGCTTTGAAATCAAGGCCGTGCCGGCCGTCAACCTGACGCTGCTTGATGTCAGTGCCGACTACGCCGTGCATCGCCTGGCCGCGCACGCTGACCTGAACGTTTATGTCAGCGAGAGCGAAGAGTACGTCCTGCGCCCTTAGTATTGGCGCCACATAAAACGGCCCCGCCAATTCAGGTGGGGCCGCCTTTTAGTTACTCACGTTCGTTACTCGTCATCGCCGTTCTTGAGCTCGGCCGTAAACCGGAACAGGTCCGGGCGTCGGTCGCGTCGCTGGCGCACGGAGCCCGAATTGATTGCCTCCTGCAGCGCTTCGAAGTCGAGGTCCGTCGTAATCACTGTTTCGATGTTCGGCATTGCCTCGGCCAGAATTCCGTCGCGGGCAAACTCAAAATCACTCGGTGACAGGACGGCTGACTGAGCGTACTGGATGTCCATGTTCTCAACATCCGGCAGATTGCCGACGGTGCCGGACATGACGACATACACCTGGTTCTCAACAGCTCTCGCCTGGCAGCAGTAGCGCACACGCAGGTAGGCCTGCCGGTCGTCCGTGCAGAACGGTACGAAGATGACCTCAGCGCCTTGATCCGCTAGATAGCGCGCGGCCTCAGGGAATTCGCTGTCGTAGCAGACAAGAATGCCGACGCGGGCCTTGGGCGTATCGAAGACGCGCAGCGTGCTACCGCCCTCAATCCCCCACGCCCGTCGTTCGTTGGGCGTGATGTGAATCTTAGGCTGGCGATGCACGGTGCCGTCCGGCAGATACAACGACGCGACATTTTCGATCAGCTTGCCGGCCTTGATCGGGTGTGTTCCGCCGATGATCGCGATCTGGAATTCTTTCGCGAGCGACTTGAACAGCCTGTCCACCTTGGGCGTCAGCGTTGTCAATTTACGGATGGCATCCAGCGGCGTCTTGGTTTTGAGGTACGACATCAGTTGCGCAGTCAACAACTCGGGAAACAGCACAAAGTCGCTGTCGTACTCTTTGGCAACGTCCACGAAGTAACGAATGTGCTGCGCAAAGCCTTCAAAGCTTTTGATCTTGCGCATCTGGTACTGCACGCTGGAAACACGAATCGCACGCGGTTTGCGCAGGCGGCGCTTGTAGGTCGGGTTGATCCACTCAAGGAACGTACCGAAGTTGCGCGACAGCGGGTCAGCCAAATAGCTCGCCATGACCTTCTTGAGCGTGAAGCCCTGCTTCAACTGAAAGCTGAGCACGAGGTCACGGTACTCGCCTGCCTCGACTTTGCGCGCGTATTCGTCGGCGCTCATGCGATCGGCGTACTCATGATAGTTGAACAGCCGCCCACCCAGCACGATGCGCTTGAGGTTCAGGCTTTGGCAAAGCTCACGGCGGAACTGGTACAGCTTGCCTGCCAGCCCACGCGAGCGAAACTTCGGGTGTACGTTGACGTCGGCGCCGTACAGCGTGTCGCCGTATGGGTCATGGTTATAGAACATGCCGCCGTCGGTAATCCCGCTCCAGGTATGGTCGCGGTATGGGTTGCGCCCGAGGCTGACGATCAAGCTGCTGCACGAGGCAACGATCT